>CAZRNL010000026.1:16486-16700 GCA_964601395.1 uncultured Silicimonas sp.
AGACTGCGCCGCGATCCGGCCCATTTCGACCGGCGGAACCTCGTCCACGATGGTGTCGCCGACCTTGGGATCGTCCAGATACTGCTTGGCCTGCGCGACGGTCAACTGCGCCTGGTAATTCTCGAGCTCTTCATCATCGCCAACAACTGTTCGCACACGGGTAAAGGTCGCCTTCCCGGTCTTGCGGTCGATTGACACCCGGATGTCCATCTCG
>CAZRNL010000027.1:0-16686 GCA_964601395.1 uncultured Silicimonas sp.
GGCCGCTCGCCGCGGTATCGCTTGGCGCGGTTACGGTCATCGTGATGGGGATCGGATTCGGGATCGCGCGCCTGGCATTCTGGATCGGTTACCATGTTTCGCCGCCCATGCGCGCCTTCGGCTTCGCAGCGACATTCTACCCGACCGTACTTGCGACGCTCTGGTCACTCTGGCGCCTTCTGACCTGACGCCAGATCAAGGCGTCTTGACGGATTCCGCTTCGCCAGACTCGTCCGTGTCAGGAGAGATGAGCGTCGACCATGTTTCGTCATGCAGCGGTGCAGGTGGCGTTTCACAGGCGCGGCGGTGAATATTGACCTTCGCGATGAAATTCGCCGAAATCGGTGCCGTAGCGAACAGGAACGCCATGATCAGCAATTCATGGATAGACGTCTCGCCAAGAATTACGGAATTCAGCATGGAAGCTACAAGCAACATTCCGATCCCAGCCGTGCCGACCTTGGTCGGAGCGTGAAGCCGGGTCATCGGATCATTGAACTTCAGCAGCCCGATCACTCCAACAGAGATGAAACCCGAGCCGATCAAAAGGCAAAGAGCTGTCACGTAGGTTCCCAGAATCTCGGCGGTCATTCGATGATATCCCCCCGCAGAATGAAGCGGGCCAATGCTACGGTGGACACAAAGCCCAGCATCGCAATCAGCAGCGAAACCTCGAAGTAGATCTGCACGCCTTGGTAGATACCCAGAACGACTACAAGGCCGAGCGCATTGATGACCATCGTGTCCAATGCGAGAATCCGGTCTCCGGATGTTGGACCCAAAACCAGCCGTATCATGGACAACACCTGTCCCAGCGAAAGCGCAACAAAGGCAACCACCAGCGCAATGTCCAGAACTCCCGAGGCGATGGTCATGAGAATATCTCCAGCAGGCGCCGCTCGTAGCGGGTCTTGATGTCGTGGCACACGCCGTCGGGGTCGTCAGTGTGCAGGACATGCACAAGAAGGCTGTGGCCTTCGGCAGACAGGTCGGACGAAACGGTGCCTGGGGTCAGGGTGATGGTCCCGGCCAGCATCGTGATCGCTTCGGGCTGGCGCAGTTCGAGAGGGACCTCGATCCAGGCCGGTTTCAGTTTCGAGTTCGGCACGGTCAGGACGATCCATGCCACCTGCACGTTGGCCACTACAATGTCCCACAGGACAACAAGGCCATAGGTGATCATCTTGCCCAGCCGAAACCCCTTCGGCGTGTCCGGCCACCAGATCGACGTTCCCCAAGGGATGATAATCCCGAGAATGAGGCCGAAGACGATCATGCCCGCTGACACGTCGTTCTGCAGCAAAGTCCAGACAACGGCCAGAACAAAGGTCAGGAATGGGTGCGGCATCAGCCAGTGAAACGCACGCGCCATGTCAGTTGCCCTCCTTTGGTTCACTAAGCTTGCCAGGTGTATCGATCACGGTCGAGATGTAGAGATCAGGCGCGAAAAGCTGTGCAGAGATCGCGGAAGCATATTCGTGAACGGGCCCTGCGAAAGCAGTGTGCAAGGCCAGAAGCGCGATCAGTCCTCCTACAGCCGCATAGGAGAGGATCGTCGGTGTCGTTGCTTCGGGTATCTCTTCGGTCTGTTCCACAGAATGTGCCTTCCAGAAGAGTATGCTTCCAGCTCGTGCGAATCCCAGAATGCTGATCAGGCTTGCACTGAGCACAATTGCCCAGACCCAGATCATCAAGTCGGACGCGAAGGCTGCCTGCAGGATCAGGAGCTTGCCGAGAAATCCCGACAGGGGTGGCAAACCGGCCATCGCGATAGCACCGGCAAAGAACAGCGCTGCGGTCAGCGCCGCGCCGGCCATGGCAGGCTGCACTGTCAGATCGAGGTTGGAGCGTCCGGTTCGCACCAGGTCAGAGATCAGGAACAGTGCCGCACCTGCCAAGGTCGAATGAAGAATGTAGTAGACCGCCGCCGCGATGCTTTCGGGCGTGAACATCGAGATGGATACCATCACCATGCCCATTGATCCGATTATCGAGAACGCCAGAAGCCGATCAAGCCTCTTCGCCGCCAGTACGCCGATCATCCCGATTGCCAGCGAAACCAGCGCCGCCGGCAGCAGCCACGCGCCGTGCAGTCCCGCCGTGGTGTCGAGATCCGGGGGGAAGATCATGGTGTAGACCCTGATGATCGCGTAGGCTCCGACCTTTGTCATGATGGCGAAAAGCGCAGCGACGGGCGCGGGAGCTTCTGCATAGCTCGATGGCAGCCAGAAGTGCAGAGGTACGACCGCCGCCTTGATCGCGAAGACAAGCAGCAGAAGTACGGCCGCAACGCGGATTCCAACCGTCTCGTCGGGTGTGATCAGGGTAACCCGGTTGGCGAGGTCGGCCATGTTCAGGGTTCCTGTCTCGGCATAGATCGACCCCAGCGCGAAGAGGAAAAGGGTCGATCCGATGAGATTGAAAAGCACGTACTGAACACCGGCCCGCAGGCGTGCATTTCCGCCAGCGTGGATCATCAATCCATAGGACGCGATCAACAGCACCTCGAAGAAGACGAAGAGGTTGAAGAGGTCACCGGTCAGGAAGGCTCCCATGATCCCCATCAGCTGGAACTGGAAAAGCGCATGGAAGTGCCGCCCCCGGCCATCCCAGCCAGAACCGATGGAGTAGAGCAGCACGAAAAATGCCAGAACCGCCATCAGCAAGACCATCAACGTCGAAAGCCTGTCGCCCACGAGGACGATGCCGAATGGAGCGGCCCAGTCGCCCAGTTGATACAACACGATAGTGCCGTCGGAAGTCTGCCATGCCAGTCCCGCGGCAATCGCGATCAACGCTATGACACCGGCCAAAGAGAAAACCCTCTGGATCCCGATATGAAAACGCGCGGCGAGGACGATGAAGGGCGCCAGGATCGCGGGCAGGATGACGGGTACAATGATCCAATGGTTCATGACCGGCCCTCTGCCGGATCTTCCTGGCCTTCGGGCTGGTCATCCACATGATCGTCATTCGATCCCAGGAAGGCTCCAAGGCCGATCATCACCACGACGGCTGTCATCCCGAACGAAATCACGATTGCCGTCAGCACAAGCGCCTGCGGAAGCGGGTCGGTAAATGCGGTGGCACCCTCGCTCAGGATCGGAGGGGCGCCGATTGTCAGTCGGCCCGAGGCGAAGAGAAACACGTTCACGGCATAGGTCAGCAGCGAGATGCCAAGGATCACCGGAAAGGTTCTCAGCCGCAGAACCAGATAGAGGCCTGCAGCCGTCATGACGCCTACAGCGGATGCGACGAGCAATTCCATGTCAAACGGTCTCTCTTCCGGGCCCGGCCCCGGGAAGGGGCGGATCGATTCTGGACGGATCGATGTCCATGGGATGTTCGATTTCGGCCTCGTTAGCGCGCCAGGCAAGCCGCGAGAAACTCTCCAGCGACAACATCACGGCGCCCACGACGGAAAGAAAGACGCCCAGATCGAACAGCGCGGCTGTCGCAAGCTCGAACTCCTGGAAGGGTGGAATGCGGACATACATGAAAGCAGAGCTCAGGAACGGCTTTCCGAAGAACCATGCCCCGATGCCTGTCAGTCCTGCGATCAGGACGCCCGCTCCGATGACGCCGTGATAGGGATACTTCAATCGCGCCGAGGTCCAGGCAAAGCCGCTGGCCATATACTGCATTACGACCGATATCGACACGATAAGGCCTGCAATGAAACCGCCCCCCGGTTCGTTGTGACCTCGCAGGAAGATGAAGAATCCGACCATGAGCACCACCGGCATCATGACACGGGTCAAAACCACCATCATCATCGGGTGCATGTCACCCGCCCTGGGTTCGTCGGGCTTGCGGTTCAGGAGCCGCGCGCGGACTGGGCCCTTCAAGAGGGTCTCGGTCAGGGCGTAGATAAGTAGCGCCGCGATGCCCAGAACGATGATTTCGCCGTACGTGTCGAATCCCCGGAAGTCGACAAGTATGACGTTCACCACATTGGTGCCGCCCCCGCCCTTGTAGGAATTGGCCAGGTGGAATTCCGAAATCGGCGTGCTGACCGCATCCCGCAACAGGTAATGATAGGCAAGCCCGAAGGTTGCCAATCCACCAGCGATGGCTACTGCGGCATCCCGCACTCGGCGTAGCACGGTGCTTTCCACCGGGGTGTGTTTCGGCAGGAAATTGAGGGCGAGAAGCAAGAGGATAATGGTCACAACCTCCACCGTGAACTGCGTCATCGCAAGGTCAGGCGCACTGAAAAACACAAATCCGATCGAGACTATCAGTCCGACGATGCCGATAAGAATAAGGGACAGGAAACGGTTTCGGTGCATGAACACCAGCCCGGCTGCTGCGGCGACAAGCATCAGCCAACCCGCGATCACCACCGGGGTGGCGGGTTGAACGGCTCGGGTGGGTGCCCCCACGGTCCCGGTGGTCCATGCATGGTATCCTACCGCCAGGATCGCAACCGATCCGATCGCTGCGTAGCGCGTGAATGCTCCGTTGTGCAGTGGCAGGATCAGTTTCTGGGCCAGGCTGACCGCTGCTTCGACAATGGCCTCGAAAATCACCTTGGCTTCGGGACGTGGGGTAGCGTCCCACAGCCGCAGCGCCGGATTGAACACTGCCAGCATGAGCAAGCCGCCCAGAACAGCGAAGATCGACAGGAAAAGAGCCGGTACCAGCCCGTGCCAGATCTTGAAGTACGCCTCCGGAACGTCGGCTTCCCCACCAAGGACGGAAGCGGTAACCAGTTTCACAAGTGGCTCCGCAAGGAAGGGTGCGACGCCTATGACCACGACCAGTACCACCAGTATAGCAGGCGGCAGCCAGAGGCCGCGACCGGGATCATGCGGCTTGGCGGGGTAATCGTCGCGCACCGGTCCAAGGAATACATGCCCAATCAGGCGAAAACAGTAGGCAGCCGAAAAGAGCGATCCGAGTGTGGCGAGCGCCGGAACAAGCCAGGGCACGTCGAACAACACCGTCTGCGTCGCTTCCTCAAGCATCATTTCTTTCGACAGGAACCCATTCAGGAAAGGAATGCCCGCCATTGAAAGAGCCGCCAACGTCGCGATCACGAATGTCACGGGCATCAGCCGCCGCAAGCCTCCGAGGCGGCGGATGTCGCGTGTATTCGCCTCGTGGTCGATGATTCCGGCGGACATGAAGAGTGCCGCCTTGAACGTGGCATGGTTCAGGATGTGAAACACCGCAGCCATCGCACCAAAGGCCGTGCCCGTGCCGAGCAGCATGGTTATCAGCCCCAGGTGGCTTACCGTCGAAAACGCAAGCAGCGCCTTCAGGTCATGCTTGAACAGCGCGATCACCGCGCCCAGCACCATCGTCACAAGCCCAGCCGTTGTTACGATCACGAACCATTCCGGAGTGCCTGACAGGACCGGCCACATGCGTGCCATCAGGAAAATTCCTGCCTTCACCATGGTGGCGGAATGCAGATATGCGGACACCGGAGTCGGAGCGGCCATCGCATGGGGCAGCCAGAAATGGAAAGGGAACTGAGCCGACTTTGTGAAGCACCCCAGCAGGATCAGGATCAGGGCAGGGACGTAAAGCGGATCCGCCTGAATGGTCTCACGGTTCTGCAGGATCACGCTCAGGTCATAGCTGCCGACTATCTGGCCCAGGATCAGCATGCCACCGATCATGGCAAGGCCTCCCATGCCGGTCACTGTCAGCGCCATCCGCGCACCCTGCCGACCCTCCGGCAGATGTTTCCAGTAGCCGATCAGAAGGAAGGACGACAGCGAGGTGAGCTCCCAGAATACGAGCAAGAGCAGGATGTTGTCGCTGAGAACGATGCCTACCATCGCGCCCTGGAAGAGAAGAAGGTAGGTGAAGAACTCTCCCATATTGTCTTCGCGGCTCAGGTAGTGCCGCGCATAGGCAATTATCAGAAGCCCGATGCCCAGGATCAAGAACGCAAAGAAGAACCCCAGTCCGTCCAGCATGAGCGTGAAGTTCAGCCCCAGCAAGGGCATCCACTCGACCCTTGCCATCACGACGTCGCCGGCCAGAACAGATGGCAGATGGGACAGCAATCCGACGAAAGCGGCCAGCGAAACGGTAAAGGTCACGCCTGCGCAGGCGGACCGACCTGCAGAGTTCATCAGACCCGGAAGAAGCGCCCCGAAGAATGGCAAGGCGACGATAAAGAAAAGGGACACGCGAACTCCTGATCCGATGGGTCTTCCGAATTGACCAAAATTGTCACTGACTTGCAAACTCTCAAGAGCAAATGACAGCTTTGATCGAGAAAGCGTCGTTTATCAGACTTTTGTTTTTTCGCCAGTGGTTGGAGAACAAGATTCCTGCCTGTTTCGCGTCTTTGCCTCATTCCGCCAGAAACGACGTGGCTTTGCCTCAACATCCCTTCTTTAGCAAGAAGCGGTTGCATCCGCCCGCACCGGGAAGATTGACTGGAAAACAATTAAATATCAGTATATTGATCTCTTCCTGGTCGGCAAATGAATGATTGGACGGCCAGATGGGACAAGCACTCACCGGCTCGTTCAAGGTGCCGCGAACAGTCGGCGCACGCTTGTTTTCAATCTTGCAAGTTCAGCCAGTCATGAGCAAATGACTCTCCATGACATTCTCGATCCTCCTTGATCATATCGCCGTCGTCGCCCGTTCGCTGGACGAGGGAACTACTTACGTCGAGGCTGTGCTTGGCGTCGATCTTTCTCCAGGTGGCAAACACGCGGCCATGGGAACTCACAATCGCCTTCTGTCGCTTGGACCGCACGCCTATCTTGAAGTCATCGCAGTAGACCCCGATGCGCCCAAGCCCACCCTCCGTCGATGGTTTGGTCTCGATACCTATTCCGGCCCGCCGCGCGTGATGAACTGGATATGTTCCACGGACGACCTTGAAACGGCAATGACCGCCGCTCCGCCTGGAATTGGGCGGATCATGACCCTGTCGCGTGGGGACACGACGTGGCAGATGGGAGTTCCCGATTTCGGGCGCCTGCCATTCGACGATGCCATGCCCGCGCTGATGAGCTGGGGAGACAGTCTGCACCCAAACCGTCGCCTTCCGGATCATGGGCTGCGACTGACCCGACTGGATGTGTTTCATCCCCGCGCGCAGGAACTGGTTTCAGCCTTTCCGGCTCTTCTGAAGATGCAGGAGGTATCTGTGCGTGAAGGGCCCGAAAAACGCCTGATCGCCACGATTTCCACTCCGGAGGGAAATCGGATCCTGGCATGAGAATTCGCCCTGCGGTCCCCGAAGACGCCGTCGCGGTCGCGGCGATCCAGAACCCGATCATTCGCGAAAGCGCAATCACGTTCAATCCTCGTGAGCGCACCTCCGATGAGATCGTCGAGGCGATTGGCCTGCTGCCCTGTTTTCTGGTGGCCGAGGAGTCAGGCAAGATCGTCGGGTTTGCCTCGTACGACCAGTTTCGCAAGGGGCTGGGCTATAGCCGGACGATGGAACACACGATCGTTCTTGGTCCTGATGCATGGGGCCGTGGCATCGGCCGCGCCCTGATGTCCGCGCTCGAAAATCATGCGCGCTCGGCAGGTGTCGGCTCGCTTTGGGCGGGAGTTTCGGGAGAGAACCCCGCAGGCGTGGCATTTCACGCCGGCATCGGTTTCGAAGAAGTCGCGAGGCTTCCAAAAGTCGGCTATAAGTTCGGGCGATGGATGGATCTTGTCTTGATGCGGAAATGGATATGCGATCCGAGCGAGTAATCTGCTTGCGTCAGGGTGACGCCGCCTGCGCGAGTGTCTAGGGTCTCGCCATGTCAGTCTGGTCCCGTATCGCCGAAGCTCTTTCAGCACTTCGTGCTGGCGAACCCCTTGGAGCGGTCTTCGATCGTCTGAGAACTCCCCCCGAGCGCTCGATTGCCTTTACTATCGCCGTCATAGCCTTGGGTGCGAAGATGGCGAAGGCCGACGGTCTTGTGACAAAAGGCGAGGTGACTGCCTTTCGGGAAGTCTTCCAGATACCTCCCGAAGAAGAAGACAATGCGGCGCGATTGTTCAACCTTGCACGGCAGGATGTGGGGGGCTTCGAGGACTACGCTCGGCGAATCGCAAAGATGTTCGACACAACCGACGGGGCGCTTCTGGATCTGATGGAGGGATTGTTCCATATCGCGATTGCGGATGGAGAATTTCACCCGAACGAAAACGAGTTTCTCGCGCGGGTGGCTGAGATCTTCGGATTGACTGAACGAGAGTTCCACACGCTACGGTCGCGCTTCGTGCCGGACGCCGATCCTGATCCGTTCGACGTGCTTGGGGTCGATGCCTCGACCCCTCTGGACGAAGTGCGTGCTGTATGGCGCAAGCTGGTGCGCGACACCCATCCTGACCGGTTAATGGCTAGGGGACTGCCGAAGGAAGCCATCCGCATGGCGGAGAAGCGCCTGATTGCGGTCAACCGTGCCTGGGAAACGATCAATGAGCGCCGCTCCTGATGCGGCTGGTGACCTATAATGTAGAATGGTTCTCGAACCTGTTCGACGATGCGGGCACGCTGCTCGACGACAATGGCTGGTCCGGGCGACACGATGTGCGCCGCCACGAACAGATCGAGGCGCTGGCCATTGTTTTCACCGCGCTTGACGCGGATGCCGTGATGGTGATCGAGGCACCGGACGGTCACCGTCGTCGGGACGGTGTCGCGGCACTTGAGACCTTTGCGTCGACGTTCGGGCTTAGGGCGCGGAAGGCCGTGATGGGATTCATCAACGAAACCCAGCAGGAAATCGGTTTTCTCTACGATCCCGATCAGATGTCCGCGCGTCACGACCCCCGGGGCGAGCCAAGATTTGACGCCGCCTATCAGATCGACCTGAATGTTGATGCCGCACCTGAACTCGTCCGATGGTCGAAGCCGCCGCTTGAGCTCGACGTCACGACGTCTACCGGAAAGGCACTTCGAATTATTGGCGTGCACGCAAAATCCAAGGCGCCGTACGGCTCGGACAATCCGGAGCAATTGATGCGAATCGCCATCGAAAACCGACGGAAGCAACTTGCCCAGTGCATCTGGCTTCGTGAGCGCGTCGACGATCATCTGGATGCAGGTGAAAACCTGATTGTCCTTGGCGACTTCAACGACGGTCCGGGACTTGATGAGTTCGAAGAGCTGTTCGGACGCTCGGGCGTCGAAATCGTCATGGGCGATGATGAAGAGAGAAGGCTTTACGATCCGCACGCCGACCATCTGACCGTGCCTGTGCCGGGAAGAGCAGTTCCGGCGTCGGCGCGGTTCTGGCTGTCGGGTCCCAAGCAATGGATGCAGGTGCTTCTCGACTATGTGATGGTGTCGCCCGATTTGCGCGACGTCTCGCACGACTGGCGCATCTGGCATCCGTTCGACGACCCGGTCAGTGCCCGGATACCCGAGTTGCGAGATGCATTGCTTACCGCTTCCGATCATTTTCCGGTCTCGGTCGAGATTGATATCTGAAACCTCTGCGGGTTTCGCGTGCATTGAAACGTTGTTAACCATAGCCGGCAGATAACGGCACAACAGATTCGGTGGAGGCACGACATGGCGGGCTCGGTCAACAAGGTCATTCTGGTCGGTAATCTCGGGCGAGACCCGGAAGTTCGGACGTTTCAGAACGGCGGCAAGGTCTGCAATCTCAGGATCGCAACTTCCGAGAACTGGAAAGACCGCAACACCGGAGAACGTAAAGAGCGGACCGAGTGGCACAGCGTCGCCATTTTCTCGGAGCCTCTGGCACGCATCGCAGAGCAATATCTGAAGAAGGGCTCGAAAGTTTACATCGAGGGCCAACTGGAAACGCGCAAATGGCAGGACCAGTCCGGACAGGATCGCTATACGACCGAAATCGTACTTCGACCCTATCGTGGTGAGTTGACACTTCTCGACGGTCGCAGCGACGGCGGTTCGGGCGGTGGCGGTCAAGGCGATGATCGTGGCTATGGCGGCGATTACGGCGGCGAGAGTCGTGGTGGACCTGCGCCCGCGTCCAGTGATCTGGATGACGAAATCCCGTTCTGACGCCTAGCCCGGCCTTCGCGGAACGGCCTGAGTCCCGACATTTGCCCCGGCGTCTTGCCGCTTCAGTTGAATGCGGTCAATTGCCGCTCGAGATCCGCCTAGTCTGTCACATGGGAAAGACCCCGGTCACCGGGATGCGAGGGCGTCCGACAGTACCTTTCGTAGAACGGTCCTCGGCACATCAGAGGTCACGAAAGCCTGGCCTATGGCATGTGCCATGATGAAATGCAGGTGACCCTGCATCACCTTCTTGTCCTGTCCCATCAACTCGATCAGGGCCTCGGCATCCGGCAGATCGCCAGGGATATCGGCAATCTCAGTTTTCATGCCCATTGTCCTCAGATGCTGGCGGACGCGACTGGGGTCTTCCTGCGAGCAAAAGCCAAGGCGCGACGAAGTCTCGAAGGCAAGCGCGCATCCGATCGCCACGCCTTCGCCGTGCAACAGGCGATCAGAGTAGCCCGTGGCCGCTTCAAGAGCGTGACAGAAAGTGTGCCCGAGGTTCAGAAGCGCCCGGTCGCCGCGCTCTTTCTCGTCGCGCACGACGATCTCGGACTTCATCTCGACGGAACGTTTCACCGCTTCGGCACGCAGGTCGCGGTCTCCGGCCGCGAGCGCGGGACCGTTCGTCTCAAGCCAGCCGAAGAACTCCGCATCTCCCAGAAGGCCATACTTGACCACCTCGCCATACCCCGCCAAGAAATTGCGAGGCGTCAGAGTGTCGAGCGCACCGATGTCTGCCAGTACAAGCGACGGTTGGTGAAAGGCGCCCACAAGGTTCTTGCCGTGCGGTGAGTTGATCCCCGTCTTGCCGCCCACCGAACTGTCGACCTGTGCCAGTAGGCTGGTAGGGATCTGTACGAAACGGACGCCGCGTCGCAGGATCGCCGCGGCGAATCCGACAAGATCACCGATAACACCGCCGCCCAGCGCAATGACCATGTCATTTCGTTCGATCCGCTCAGAAAGCAGCCATTCGGTCGCACGCTCCACGCCGGCCCAGCTTTTGGTTGCCTCTCCGGCGGGCAGGGCAAGCGACGACATCTCGATTCCGGCCACGTCCAGCCCCGCACGCAGTGCCTCCAGGTGTTGCGCGGCCACGTTCTCGTCCGTCAGAACGGCGACGCGATTACGAGACAGAAACGGGGCAATCTCGGCACCGGCGCTTGCGATCAGCCCCTGGCCGATCAGCACATTGTAGCTGCGTCCCTCAATTGGCACACCCACCGTTGCTATGGTCATCAAATCGCCTCCAGCACGTCGGGACGGGTCAAGAGTACTTCGATGACCCGCTCGGTCATTTCGTCGATGGAATAGGTAGGATCAGCGTCAATCACCAGATCCGCCTTCGCATACTCTGGGTTTCGCGCTGCGCACAGACTGGCCAGCGTTTCGCGCGGATTGGCGGTCCGCAGAAGCGGTCGCGTTGTCTTGTGTTTCACCCGGCTCCAGAGCAAATCCAGATCAGCGCGCAGCCAGATCGACGTACCGGCCCCGGCGATCGCCAGCCGGTTTCCCGGTTGCAGAAACGCGCCGCCGCCGGTCGACAGGATCGTGGGTTTGCCTGCCAGCAGCCGGGCAATGACCTGCGCCTCCTTCGTCCTGAAGAATGCTTCGCCGTCTCGGTCGAATATCTCGGCGATCGACATGTTGGCCGCCGCCTCGATCTCGCTGTCGCTGTCCAGAAACGGGGCGCCAAGCCGACGCGCGAGTGCTGTGCCGATGGCGGTCTTTCCGGCCCCCATCATGCCAACCATCACGACGGTTTTTTTCAGCCTGAATGGCAAAACGGCAGCGTCCCGCTCATCTTTTTTCGCAACCTGCCCTGAATGGCGTGATCTTCCGGGAAAGACCAGTTATAAATCGTCTTAGAACCGCTCAACGCGGCAGGGGCCTCGTTTCAAGGGGTCAGAGGCAAAAGGGTTTCTGGAATGCTACGACTGCTCAAAATCCTGCTCGTGCTGGTCGTCCTGATTACGGCTGCTGTGGTGGGATACGCGTATATTGGGGATCTAAGCCCAACGCAGGAAGATGTCAGCGCGCCGGTTACGCTAGATGGCAGCTAGGCACGGCGCTATACCGTTCTTTCTCGGGCTAGCCAGCTTGTTTGCCGGACCGGCAATCGCGACGGAACAGGCTCCGTTGTCGGCTATCGACTGGTTGTCCGATTCCATTGCCTCGCCGGACACCGCGACAGAGCCGGCGGCGGATACGCCGTCGTCCAGGGTGCCGTCCACGATCACTGTCGTACCTCTTGACGGTCCAATGGCGGATCGTGCCGGGCTGATTGACGCAAGTCGCCTCGGGATCTCTCCGGATCTCTGGGGCCGAAGCTCGGCCGGCAATCTCGCCAGAGCGATCACGTCGCTTCCCGATGCGCGTTCCGCACCGCCAAGCCTCCTGCGCTTTCTGCACGATCTGCTGGTCGTTCGTCTCGATCCCCCCATCGATGCGGCGGAGGATGACAGCCTTTTTCTGGCAAGGCTCGACAGGCTGCTGGAGCTCGGCCATCTTTCCGCCGCCCAACGCCTGATCCAGACCGCAGGGGCACCCGAACCGCAAAGGTTCCGGCGCGCATTCGACATCGCGCTTCTGACAGGAACGGAAACCGAAGCGTGCAAGGTCATCGAAGAAACTCCGGAAATCTCGACCACATATCCGGCCAGGATATTCTGCCTGGCGCGCGGTGGTCGGTGGGATGTCGCGGCATTGACGCTGGGAAATGCCGAGGCGCTGGGCATACTGTCCACGGACGAAGACAAGCTGCTATTGCATTTTCTTGACCCGGAACTCTTCGAAAGCGAGCCTGTACCGCCGCCGCCGCGAGTGCCGACGCCGCTCGTTTTCCGGCTTTACGAGGCTGTCGGGGAGCGTCTGCCGACAGAGCAGCTTCCAGTGGCCTTCGCTACCGCAGATCTAACCGACACTGTTGGTTGGAGAACCAGGCTTCGAGCTGTCGAGCGACTGGCCGCTGTGGATGCAATCCCGTTCGAGCGACTGCTTTCAGTCTATATCGAACGCGATCCGGCGGCTTCGGGGGGAATCTGGGAGCGTGTGGAAGCGCTTCAGGCCATACTCAGTGCGGTCGAAAGCGATGATCCAAAGTCATTTGCCGCGGCATTGCCGGGAGCATGGCTTGCTGCCAGCGAAGGAGGCTACGAAGCGGCTTTTGCGCGCTGGATCTCTCCGAAACTCAGTGACAAGACCCTCGATGGCCAGTCCGCTCATGTCGCGTTCGAGATTGCGCTTCTGACCGGGCGCACCGATATGGCCGCGAAGTTTTCCGCCCCGACTACGGAAGACCGCTTCCTTCTGGCGATTGCGAACGGTCAGAGTGCCATGGCACCTGACTCGAATTTACTTGGCCGCGCTGTTGTGCGTGGCCTGACGGCACTCGACCCGGGTTCCCAGTATGAGGCACTCATCGCGGATGGTCGCCAAGGCGAGGCGCTGCTGTCTGCTCTGGCAGTTCTGATGGACGGTGCCTCCGGCAACCCTGACAGGGCGGCGAATGCCCTGGCGTTGCTGAGAACGCTGGGGTTGGACGCGCTGGCACGTCAGGTGGCGGTAGAGCTTCTGCTGAAGGAAGGAGAGGCATGAACGACGCCCGCAGGATCGCCACCTTTCTCGATGCCCAGGCGGCGGAACTCGACGCGGCCCGCAATACTCTCTTGGCCTATGCCCGAGACCTGCGCGGCTTTTCCGAATGGCTGGCGCGAGTGGGTTCCGATCTGATGACGGCCCGGCAGGATGACGTCGAGCGATACCTTGTGAGCATGAACGCCGAGGGAATGTCACGGGCGACACGGGCGCGC
The DNA here is from genome assembly GCA_964601395.1 of uncultured Silicimonas sp. GTDB lineage: Bacteria > Pseudomonadota > Alphaproteobacteria > Rhodobacterales > Rhodobacteraceae > JAVJUV01. The sequence continues at coordinate 13,792 of CAZRNL010000027.1, forward strand.
CGCCTTTCCGCCATACGCCAGTTCTTCCGTTTTGCCTTCGAAGAACGGTGGCGCGCGGATAATCCCGCAATCCGTATCCAGGGTCCCGGCAAGGATAAACGGTTGCCCAAGACGCTTTCGGAAGACGAAGTCGACCGTTTGCTCTTGGCCGCAACGACGGCAGGTCGCGAAACCGACCGGGTGCGCAATGCATGTCTCATGGAACTTCTCTATGCGACAGGGATGCGGGTCACGGAGCTTGTGTCTCTGCCTGTTGCTGCAGCACGTGGTCGTCCCCGGATGCTGCTGGTCAGGGGCAAAGGCGGCAAAGAGCGCATGGTACCGCTTTCCGCTCCCGCCCGTGAGGCGATGGCTCGCTGGCTGGCCGTGCGCGATGCGTCAGCCGAGGAAGAGAGAATCCAGAACGGGTCACAGGCTTCCGCCTTTCTCTTTCCTTCCCGAAGCCGCGAGGGACATCTGACGCGCCATCGTTTCTACATGCTGATCAAGGAAATTGCCGTGGCCGCCGGAGTGTCGGCCGACAAGGTCACCCCGCACACGTTGCGCCACGCATTCGCGACGCATCTTCTGGCGCGCGGCGCCGATCTTCGGGCGATCCAGACTTTGCTCGGTCACGCTGACGTGGCGACGACTGAAATTTACACACATGTGCTCGAGCACAGGTTGCGAGAACTGGTTCTGGATCACCATCCGATGGCCGGCGACTGACCCTGAGGCGGTCAGGCATGTGACCGGCGTATGCGGCAATTGAGAGCCGAAGACGAAAGTTTCGAAATCAACCTTCACCGGAACCTGGACGTCCTTCTTCGGGGATCGGCGACCGCCAACCTGTGCCTGTCCGTCAATGGCCGCGATCTCACGCTGGGAGAATGAGGAGCGGCGACGGTTGCCAATCAGGCACAATAGTCCTGAAATGCGCGGAGTTTCGAGGCGGTCGCAGTCCAGAAGGCCAGAGGAGCTTCAAACCTGCAGAGATCTCGGAGTTTCATTTGATACGCGCACTTGATCGTGTCGCCTTGCGACCCCATAAGACGGCATAGATCGTTTATGATAAGACCGATGGACCCTGTCTCCCCGACCATTGATGCCGCCTTCTGGATCACCTGCGGTTCAATCGCCTTCCTACTGATCCTCTCGGCCTTTTTCTCGGGCTCTGAAACCGCGCTGACGGCAGCGTCGCGCGGTAAGCTGAAGTCGCGTGCCGAGAAGGGCGAGAAGGGAGCAGAGCGCGCTCTGATGATCACTGAGGACAGCGAGCGGTTGATCGGTTCGGTCCTGCTGGGAAACAACATCGTCAACATTCTGGCTGCCGCCCTTGCGACGGCGCTTTTCACCCGGCTTTTCGGAGAATCTGGCGTCGCGCTTGCGACCTTGGTGATGACGGCTCTGGTCCTGATCTTCGCAGAAGTTCTGCCGAAGACCTACGCGATTTCAAACGCCGAATCCTTCGCGTCTCGGGTTGCCGCGCCAATTCAGGTCATCATCAGTATCTTCTCTCCAGTGGTGACCTTTGTCCGTTTGATCGTCAGAGGGGTCCTTGCGGTCTTCGGTATCAGGATAGACCCGGACAGCCGGATCATGTCGGTTCGCGATGAAATCGCGGGGGCGCTGAACTTGGGGCATTCGGAAGGCGTTGTCGAAAAAGAGGACCGCGACCGCATTCTGGGAGCGCTGGACCTCGCCGATCGCACCGTCGAGGAAATCATGCTTCATCGAAGCGGCATCGAAATGATCGACGCGGATCTTCCGGCACGGGAAATCCTCGAGAGGTGCCTGAACTCTGCGCACACGCGCCTGCCGCTTTTCCGCGGGCAGCAGGAGAACATTATCGGCGTATTGCATGCCAAGGACTTGTTGCGCGCCATCTACGTCCGTTTCGCGGATGGTTCCGAAGGGACGGATCCTTTCGCGGGCTTCGATCTGATGAGCGTGGCAATGAAGCCATACTTCATCCCCGAGACCACAACACTCGATGAGCAGATGCGCCAGTTCCTGCGACGCTCGACGCATTTTGCGTTGGTTGTCGACGAGTATGGAGCGCTTGAAGGTCTGATCACGCTTGAGGACATCCTTGAAGAAATCGTGGGTGAGATCACCGACGAATTTGACATCGACGAAGAACACCCCCTGCGCCGGACCGCGACGGGCGAGGCCGTGGTCGACGGCGCAATGACCATCCGCGACCTCAACCGAGCGACTGACTGGTCCTTGCCCGATGACGAGGCGAATACAATTGCCGGACTGGTCATTCACGAGGCGCAGACAATTCCGGTCAAGGGGCAGGTTTTCTCGTTCCACGGCTTCCGTTTCGAGATTCAGGAACGGGTCGAGAACAGGATCACTCGGCTGAAAATCCGGAAGCTCTAGATCGGCGCTGTCCGTACGCGGTTGGTTTCTGGCGCACCGCGGTTTTCCACATCTTGCGTCGTGCGTCTGGTGGCTCGCATCCGCGGTATTTGCCGCCTGAGAACGCTGCCCAGTCCAGGGCCAGCCCCTGACGGACCAATTCCGCTGCAAGGTCGCGCCCATCAGGCAGAAAGCAGGTCGCGACAACGCGGGTGTGGGACAACTCGCCATTTATCTGCGCGGTAACCACCTGACCCTTGCAGAGCCTGTGCAGCGCCCACTTCGAGACCTTTCCGTAGGGTTGATCGAGTTCGGGCGCATCGATCCCTTCCAATCGGATATGAATGAAGTCGATCACGATGGTGTCCCCATCGATGACATAGCATTTGCCACGAAGTGTCTTTCCACCGCCTGCCTTGGCCGCATCGCAGACAGCCTGCGCTCTTCGTGCGCGCTCGTCGCGTTTAGGGTAGCGGAAGGGTTTCGGTTGCGGTGGGGCCGGGATGGTTCTGGCGTCTGCCACGACCGACTTGTCCCGTCGGGGAAAGT
>CAZRNL010000028.1:0-10221 GCA_964601395.1 uncultured Silicimonas sp.
CGCACACCTAGACTGGAGAACTTGCCGACTTCAACCCGTCCAAAGCACTTGGGGAATGTCGGTTCGGGAATTTCTTCTTTGAGTTTCGGGGCACCAAACCGTCGCCGCGGCTGTCTCTGCTTGCCCGACAGACGCATCTTATACACCAGCGGTGCCGCAGCCGCCTGCTGTGACTGCAGCAGGTACCCAGAAAACTAGGGGCACCTCAATCTGCTAAGTCAAGAAAACTTTCTATAACGAAACGATTTTCAATCAGTGGCCCATAGCGGAGCTACATCCTCGACAAATCTAGCTCCTTTCAAATAGCAGTGTACCCGTTTCCAGGCCGTAGCGGCGATGTGACGTCTCAAGCTTTCATCACTGAGCGCGCGCTTAACCACCGCATCGAGGTCCGAATAATCCCATGCAACTGGTAGATATGTTTCTTCTGGATCGTAGAGATCCGGGCACGTATCGAGATGGCTCATGTCTGGTTTGATCATCACGGCGCCTGCAAGAATGGCCTCGATGTCCCTCCAACATAGCTCTCCAAAGCCAAATGGGCTGAAACAGATTTTTGCGTTGCGCATCTCATTCATATAAGCAGACCAGCGCAATTCCGCTTCGCGAATCACATGATTCCCAGGAATCTCCCTGAGTCGCGAAAGCGCGAGATTGCGAAGCCGCTCGCGTGCACCACCGGGCGTCTTCATCCGTGCATGCACGTCGATGGGTTTGTCGCCGCCCGGGGGCGTCGCGCTTGTCAGGAACCGCCTAAGAAACTTAGGTGACGTGAAAAAGTTGGGCGAGAGCATCAACTTTGGCAGGATGGTTTGAGGCACGCCATAATCGACCGTTTCGGTGTCTAGATCGAAGAGGCCCGTTGCGAACTCAGTCAGATTGGTGTCGCCGCGCCAAACGCGGGCATGTTCGGCCCGGTTCTTGAAGAGCGACTTCTTCAGATAGTATCGGATATAAGGGTCGACATGGCGTGCAAGCCTGAGATCATTCGGAGCGAACCCGTCAATGAAATCGAGGGTCGCATCGGGGTTGGCGGCACGGACCGCCTCGAGCGTGCGCTCCAGAAGGCCGCCATCGACATCGAACCAACACTGGAAGAGGACGTGATCGGCTCCACCTTCCGGTGTCAATCCGGCAAGGTGCGGGGTCACGGGGAAGAGCCTCAGCGCGATACCGTGCCGCTCGGTGAGGTCTTCTGCGTAGTGAAGGAACGGATAGATCTGGGTAAAAGCAATCCGGTTTTCGAAATAGTAGATATGAACTTGGCGCGTGCCTTTGCGGGAACGGGCCAGGTGTCGGCGCGCCAGCGGCCCAAGGCTCCGCCAGAGGACGCTCTGGCCAGCAAGGCGGTCGAGCGCGGTCATGAGTGCGTCCGGGGCGCTGTACTCCGATCGGAGTGGTCGCGCGCGCCCGCCGCGCATTCCGCGACTGCCTTCTGGCGGCCAACCAGCAGCGCCCGGCGCTGATACCTGCGGATGAAGGCGCGCAGTTCGGGATCGTTAAGCTGCGCTTCCTTCCGCAACCAAGCTCCAAAATACCCCTGAAGCATTGAGAGCGCTCCGAGAATATAGGGCGGCTCCATCGCGCGAAAGACGGCGGTAGCAAAGAAATAGACTGGATCTGTACCCATGAAATATTGACCAAATCCGTGCCGCCGCTTGCCGGCATAGATCGAGGTCTGCGACGATCCCATGGGACGCAGATGCTCAAATCTCAGCTCTGGTTCATCCCAGCTGATGGCTTTCCAGCCGAGTTGGCGGGCCTTATGGCAATCGATTGCATCCCACATCACCTCACGCACCACGCCGCCAATGGCTTCGAAACAACTGCGTCTCCAAAGCTTCGTCATACCGACAGACATGTCGTCGCTCCGGCGCTCCGAAACCAGTTGATTGCCGCGGCGGATATAGGGCTTGCCCGAGCAGGTGCCAATCCGAGGATCGGCCTTCATGCGGTCCAGCAAGGTCTCGTAATAGCGGGGCGGCAGGTCGAGATCGAGGTCGAGTTTCGAGATCACCTCGAAGCGTTCGAGATCCAAGACCGTCTCTAAACCAGCATAAAATGCCTCGATTACTCCCGGTCCGACTGCGCGATAGCCGCGGTCTGCTGTATGGACGATGCGAATCCAGTCATGCCGGGCGGTATAGTCCTCGAGGATCTCGCGCGACCCGTCATTCGACCCGTCGTCAACGATCACCCAGAGCGCCGGGCGCTCGGATTGGGCCACCACGCTGTCGAGGGTACGACGCATGTAGGCCGCCTCGTTCCTGCATGGAGAGACCACGAGATAGGCAGCTCTTGTCATTTCCATCCCGAGGGAGGGAATGGAGTCGGATTTCGATGGATCATTTGGAACCACTCACTCTTCATAAGTCTTGTCTAGTCACATGAGAAACTCTTGCAATGCAAGCTTGGTGCACCAAACTAAAGAAGCTGTTGCCAAGATGTAGCGGTCCGGATTTGTTGCGCTTCTTCCGCTTGGAAACCAATCGTTTGCACGCTAATAAACTCTTTGGTCTTACAAGTATCGGGTGATTGTTAATGTCTGCTGCCTATCCCATGGATCCCAAGACTCTGCTGCTTGATACCAAGGCCGCGAAGGAGCTTGGCACCGTCTATGCCGAGCGCTACCAGCGCGCGATGCCCTACAACCACATCTGCATCGACAACTTTCTGCCGATGGAGGTGATCGAGGGCGTGCGGGAGGATCTGAAGAACCTGCCCGAGGCGCAGGCGAGCTTCGCTGCCGAGGAGGAGAAGCTGAAATCACAATACATGCCGGACCGCCTGCCTGATTTCTCACGCCACCTGTTCCAGTCGTTCAACTCACGCCATTTCATCCTATTTTTGGAAGAAATGACGGGAATCAAGGGTCTGATCCCCGACCCCTACTTTATGGGTGCCGGCATCCACAAGACGCTGAACGGCGGCTATTTGAACATCCATGCGGACTTCAACGTGCACAAGTATATGCGCCTCGAACGGCGGCTCAATGTCCTGATTTACCTCAACCCGCCCTGGAAAGAGGAATGGGGCGGCTCGTTCGAAGTCTGGGACAAGCCGATGCAGCATAAGGTGGCCAGCTTCACCCCTACGGAAAACCGCATGGTCTGCTTCTCAACCGGTTCCGACACCTGGCATGGCAATCCTGAACCAGTGAACCATCCTGACGGTCTGCCGCGCCAGTCGATTGCCCTGTACTATTACACCGCTACCTGGGACGACAGCCGAACGGAACATTCCACGCTCTTCAAGCCACGACCCGGCTCTGCGGACACGAAGGAATCAAGCAGGCAGAAAATCGGAAAAATTGCCAAGGATACCCTGCCTCCCGTGATTTATCGAAACGGTCTGAAAGTTGTCCGGCGCCTAGGTCTTTGACACCGGTCGGCAAAACAGAATCTTTGCCCGTGCCGTCTTCCGAACGACGACGTGTTGCCTATCTGGTCAACCAGTATCCGGCGGTCAGTCATACGTTCATCCGCCGCGAGATACTGGCGCTTGAGCGTCAGGGCGTGACTGTTGATCGCTTCTCGTTAACAGGCTGGGACCTGCCGCTGGTCGATCCGGAAGACATCGCCGAACGCGAAAAGACCCGCTATGCTCAAAAGGACGGCGTGCTGTCGCTTCTGGGCGAGATGGGAAGGATGGTGTTGTCTCGGCCGGGGCCGTTCTTCAAGGCGTTCGGTGCGGCGCTTTTGATGTCGCGGAACGCCGTGCGCCCTTTGCCCTATCACCTGATCTACTTGGCCCAGGCATGCCGGATCTGGCGCTGGAGCGTGGAAACCGGTGCCACCCATATCCACGCACATTTTGGTACCAATCCAGCCGAAATCGCCTACCTGGTGCGAATCATGGGAGGCCCGAGTTACAGTTTCACCAACCATGGCAGCAACGAACTGGACGGGGCTCCCCGGCTGCATTTCCCGCGCAAGATCCGGCTGGCAAAATTCGCAGTCGCCGTCAGCCATTATTGCCGCAGCCAGATTCTGCGGGTCATCCCATACGCCGATTGGGGCAAGCTCAAGGTGATCCACTGCGGGCTGGATGCCGACTATTTCACCGCCGACCCGCTGCCTTTGCCCGAAGTGCCCCGCTTTCTCTGCGTCGGCCGGCTTTCGCCGGTGAAAGGACATTTGCTACTGTTGGACGCTTTCGCGGATGTTCACGCAGCGCACCCCGAGGCGCGACTGGTCTTCGCTGGTGACGGCGACGAGATGCGCCCTGCGATCGAAGCTCGGATTTCCGAGCTGGGTCTGGGCACGGCGGTTGAGATCACCGGCTGGATTGATGCGGACAGGGTGAAGGCTGAACTCACACGCTGCATCGCCCTTGTGCAACCGAGCCTGATAGAAGGACTGCCGGTCGTCATTATGGAAGCTATGGCGCGAAAACGCCCCGTGGTTTCGACGTTTATCGCCGGCATCCCCGAGTTGGTGCTGCCTGGCCGCACCGGCTGGCTGGTCCCCGCTGGCGATGTGCCTGCTCTGGCCAATATCCTTAAAGACGTGATTTCCACAGATTCCGAGACGCTTTTGAAGATGGGCGAGGCTGGTCAGGCTCGGGCGCATGCACGACATCTGGTTGACATCGAAGCGGCAAAGCTGGCCGCGCTTTTCTTCGCGGACGCCCCGTGATCAAGGCGCTTGCTATTGCCGCCTTGTCAGCGCCACCGGTCTGGCGTGTGCTCCGCCGCCAAGCCTTGAGGGACAAACCGCTTACCATTCTCTGCTATCACACGCTTGGTCCGGACCGGGGCGGGGTGAACGGCTGGACCGTGCTCCGCACCAGTGATTTCCGCGCACAATTGGCCGATCTCCGAGCGCACTACGACATCGTCAGCCTTGACGAGGGGCTCTCATTCGGTGGCGCGCGGCCGCAGGCTGTGATCACGTTCGATGATGGCGACCAGGGTCTGCACGCGCATCTGCTGCCGATCTTGCGCGAGACACCGGTTCCGGTCACCATCTATGTCGCTACCGAACAGTTCGAAACCCGTCGTCCATTCTGGTTCGATCGGGTCGTGAACGCGCTGCAGGCTCCACAAGAAGTGCGTGTCGAAGGCCTTGGAACCTGGCGCTTGCCCGGCACCGGAGACAAGGCCCATTGGGACGCGCTTCGCCCCATTTTACAGTCGCTCAAGGCTGCCGCGCCGGAGGTTCGTGACTGGTTGGCTGATCAGGTAGCGAGCCAAGGTTCCGAGATGCCTGATCCGGCACTTGGTCCCATGTCGCGTGAGGAGCTTGTCGAGCTCTCTCAACAGGAAGGCGTCACCATCGGCGCGCATACCCACGGCCACGAGCTTCTGGATCAACTCCCGCTTGAGGTGGCTCGCGCAAGCATCGCCCGTTCGCGAGCGCTACTGCGTGAATGGACTGGACAGCCGGTGAACCATTTCGCCTTTCCAAACGGCAATCACACCAGCCCACTCCGCAACATGGTGAAGGACCTCGGCTTCAGGACGGCCACAATTTTGGAAGAGCGCACGGCGCCCCGGGACTGCCATCCATTTGCACTGCCCCGCATCTCAGTGGGGCGATATGACAGCTTAGCTCGGATCCGGCTACGACTGGTCGGCCTCTAGACGAGTCGCAGAAATCCTATCGCGATCGTCCCCGTGGTGCGGCACAAATCTCTCGGTTATCGTACGTCAGGCAATAAAGGGCACGCGCACCATGATGGTGAAAACAGCAATCTCTGCCGAAGGGGCTGAGAAGGATAGAAACATTGCACTTGTCGTCGACCTCGACGGCACCCTCTGCCTGACCGACACGCTGCACGAGGGACTTCTGGCGCTGGCGGCATCCGATCCCCTGAAGCTTCTGAGACTGCCACGCTGGCTGGCCGAGGGCCGCGCCGGGATGAAAGCGCGCCTAGCGGATCAGGGCGTGATGGAGGCCTCGGATCTGTCGCTGAACGAGACGGTGATCAGTATGGTGCGGGCCGCGCGCGAGGCGGGGCGACGCACCGCGCTGGTTTCGGCGGCCGATCACCGGCAGGTCACGGCGGTGGCTGAGGCGACCGGGCTCTTTGACGAAGCCTTCGGCTCGGCCGAGGGACGCAACCTCAAGGGGGCGGCCAAGGCGGCGTTTCTGACCGGCCATTACGGCTCCGGAATGTTTGACTATATCGGTGATTCTACGGCTGATCGACCGGTATGGGCAGCCGCACGCCGCGCCATCACGGTGCGGGCGGGGCAGGCGGTGCGCCAGGCCGCCGCCGCCGCCAATAGCAATGTCCACCACATAGATCCGCCCCAGGGTCAGAGCCGGGCGATTCTCAAGGCCATGCGCCCGCACCAGTGGTCGAAGAACGCGCTTTTGTTCCTACCGCTGCTCGCGGCGCACGACGTGACGAAGGTGTTGCCAGTCCTGCTCGGGTTCGTGGCTTTCTGCCTGACTGCCTCGGCCGTTTACATCATGAACGACCTGATCGATCTGCCCTCCGATCGGGCGCATCCGCGCAAGCGCAAGCGCCCCTTTGCGGCCGGAGATCTCCAGGCCTCGACCGGCATTGTCTTGGTCGGAGCACTTCTTCTCAGTGGGCTCGCTTTCGGGATTGCGACCGGCAATCCCCAGTTCATCGGCGTGCTCGGCCTCTACCTGGCCTGTACCTTTGCCTATTCGCTCTGGCTGAAGCGTAAGCTTCTCGTCGACGTTCTGACGCTGGCCGGGCTCTACACGATCCGGATCATTGCCGGCGGCGCGGCTGGGGCGATAGATCTCTCGCCCTGGATGCTCGGCTTCTCAATGTTCCTCTTCCTGGCCCTTGCCGCGGTAAAACGGCAGGCAGAGTTGACCGACCAGATGATCTCGGGTCGTGCAAACACCGGACGTGCCTACGAGGTCGACGACCTTCCCGTCCTCAGGGGCATCGCCCTGTCGGCCGGGCAGTCGGCGGTGCTGGTTCTCGCACTCTACATCAGCTCCGACAGCGTGCGCAGCCTCTATGCCTTTCCCAGCCTGCTGTGGCTGGTCTGCCCGCTCCTGCTCTACTGGGTGCTGAGGATGGTCATGAAGACCCACCGCGGCCAGATGACCGACGATCCAATCGTCTTCGCCGCCACCGACCGGATCAGCCTTCTGGTCGCGGGGCTCTGCGTGATCCTCGGAATCGTCGCCACTGTCTGGCCTTGGGCCGTGCCCACGGTTTGAGCCAGAAAAAGCACCCGCGTCTCAGGACCTATTATAAATGTCCTCGTAGCGCACGATATCATCCTCGCCCAAATAGACACCAGTTTGTACCTCGATCAGGTACATCGGCACCTTTCCAGGGTTGGCCATCCGGTGCTTTTCGCCGAGCGGAATATAGACCCCTTGGTTCTCGGTCACCAGTTTCATGTCTTCCCCGATCGTCACTTCCGCAGTGCCCGCGACCACGATCCAGTGCTCCGATCGGTGCCGGTGGCTTTGCAATGACAGAACACCGCCCGGTTTCACCATGATCCTTTTCACCTGAAACCGCGTGTCTAGGCAGAGCGTCTCGTACCAGCCCCAGGGACGGTGAAAGCGCGGGTAATCGTCCGCCTGATTCTTGCCGGCCTTACGGAGCGTTTCGACGACGCCTTTCACCTCCTGCGCACGAGACTTGTCGGCGATCAGCACCGCGTCGCGCATGGCGACCGCGACGATATCCTTGAGGCCGAGCCCCACCAGCACCATGCCAGCTTCCTCGGAGCGGAGGTAAGATCCTTCGCAATCGATCGCGGTGACCTCGCCCGAAACCGCGTTGCCCCTTGAATCGGGTTCGATTGCCATCAGAAGCGCGTCCCAAGATCCGAGATCAGCCCAGCCGCAATCGAGCGGTACCGCAACTAGCCAATCCACCTTTTCCATAATCGCGTAATCGATTGAAATCGCGCGCGCCCGTCCAAATGGCTCGGCCGCGAGCCGAGTAAAGCCCAAGTCGCGGCGTCCAGTCTCAACGGCGGTGCGTACCGGCGGAACAAGATCGGGGGCGTGTTTTTCGAACGCAGCAATGAAATCCCGCACCCGACCCATGAAGAGACCCGCATTCCAGAGGGAATGCCCGGCTTCCAGCATAGCCTCGGCCGTAGCGAGATCGGGCTTTTCGATGAACCTCGTGACCGCCGTCACCCCGTCTGGGCGACCGGCGAGCTGAAGATAACCGTAGCCGGTCTCGGGTCGGTCAGGCGTCACGCCAAACGTGACCAACGCGCCGTCCTCGGCCGCCTTCCGACCGACCTCGATCGCGGCATGGAACGCAGGGAGATCCGCCATCAAGTGATCGGACGGAGTCACTAGCATCAGGTCGTCCGGTGTGTCTGCCAGCGTCAGCGCGGCAGCAAGGATAGCCGCCGCGGTGTCGCGGCCGACGGGTTCGACCACGACATGGGCATCACCCAACCCGAGCGCTTCTGCCTGTTCGACCGCCAGAAAACGGAACGCCTCACCAGTCATGATCAAGGGAGCGGTAAATCCCTGATCAAAAAATCTCTCTAAAGTGCTTTGATAGAGACTTTTTTCTCCCAAGAGCGGCACAAACTGCTTCGGATATGCCTTGCGCGAGGAGGGCCACAGTCGGGTGCCGCTGCCGCCGCAGAGGATGATAGGATGAATAGGATGCATGAAAACTTGGCCTTACTCGTCTTGGATCTGTCTGAAAATGCCCGGTGCCCTCCTCTCAGGCAAGGACGGGGCTTGGTTCTTTTCGACGAAGTGACCTGAACGCACCGTTCAGCCTCAATTTTTCTTTGACCCCACTCGACGGATACCGAGCCGACCGATAAGTCTCGCGCCCGTGCCTTGTTTTCCGGCTTTCTTGGATGTGTAATGATGATGAAAACCCTACTGCTGCATCTAGGCTATCCCAAAACAGGCACTACCACGCTTCAAGCCACCCTGTTTCCGAATGCGCCGGATCTGAACTTCTTCGGCAAGACGCTTTCCCATATCCCGAAGACGGCAGACACTTTTCGTACCTTGGTCAATTACGGTACCACCTTCCATGTCCGAAATCGGGCTCGTGGAGTTCTCGACGACATGCTGTCTGCCATCGCGGAGCGGCCAGAGCAGCGGGTGCTTCTCTCGCTCGAAGGGCTGACCAACCCTTTCGTCGACACCCACTACACTCAGCCGAAGGACATTTTCCGCAAAGCCAGCGACATCCGATACATCCTTACCCCGCTGATTGAGGAGGGCGTCGAAGTAAAGATTCTGATTACCCTCAGAGAGCAGACTAGGTTGCTTCCCTCACTATTCTCGCAGATCTACCTGCAGGGCTTTGCCAGCGGATTGTTCGGTCCGTCCTACGAAAGCTTCCTCGATTTTATGCTGACCGACGAGTATCTCGGCTTCGGGCCAGAGTTTCAGTACGACGCGTTTCTGGACCATTGTGGTCAGGAATTCGGAACCGACAATGTTTATGCCGCTCGGATGGAGGGGATTTTATCGCAGGCGCCCTGCCGGGACATGGCCGCTCTGGCCGCGTTCATGGGGCTGACCGAAGAGGCCTGCATTGCGCTGATCGGCGATGGGAAACACAACGTCCGCGACAAGGGCGCACGGAAAGGACGGCGCATGATGGTCTTCTCCGACGGCGCCGAACGATTCCAGAAGAACACGGGACTGTCGATAACGCGCAGTGCTTTCGGCTTTGCCGACCAGTTACGGATCGCCCGAAGAAAGCGGGTGTTCTGGCACCTCTCCGATCAGAGCCACCGGATTGCAGCCTATTATGCCTCATCAAACGCCAGGTTAACGGAAAAATATGACATTGCCTTCTGATTCCCTGCGTATTGCCGTAACCGGCGGAGCCGGTTACATCGGCAGCCACACCGTGACTGCGCTTCTGGAGGCCGGCCACGAAGTGCTGATCCTCGACAGTTTCGTCAATGCCGAGCGTGATGTGCCAGACCGCGTCGCCACCATCGTGGGGCGCGGGGCCGAAATCGCAGAGGTCGACATCACTAACGGACCCGCACTTGGGCAGGCGCTTTCAGCATTCAGGCCGCAGGCCCTCATCCATTTCGCCGGCATCAAAGCCGTCGGCGAATCCAAGGAGATCCCGCTCGAATATTACCGCGTGAACGTGGCGGGTAGCCTGGCACTATTCCAAAAAATGCAAGAAATCGGCTGTAACAGGCTCGTCTTCTCGTCCTCAGCGACCGTCTACGGCGACCCGGACGAAGTACCTATCTCAGAGGACCACCCGCTCCGACCCACCAACCCCTATGGGCATTCGAAACGCATGGTCGAGCAA
>CAZRNL010000028.1:10231-16681 GCA_964601395.1 uncultured Silicimonas sp.
GGCTGGCGGCAGTGAACCTGCGCTACTTCAATCCGGTTGGCGCCCACCCCTCGGCACGGATCGGCGAAGCACCGCATGGCGTCCCCAACAACCTGATGCCCTACGTTGCGCAGGTCGCAGCGGGATGGCGGGACGAACTAATGATTTTTGGCGACGATTACGATACGCCCGACGGTACCGGCGTGCGCGACTATGTCCACGTAATGGATCTGGCTGGCGCCCATCTGGCAGCACTGGATTTAACGGGAAAAGGTAATGGCGTACATGCCATCAACGTGGGAACAGGGCGGGGTTATTCCGTTCTTGAAATGATACAAGCCTTCGAAATCGCAAGCGATAAATCGGTGCCTTACCGGGTGACTGCGCGCCGTCCCGGAGATGTTGCGGTCTCGCTCGCAGATCCGACGCTGGCCGCAGAACTGATGGGTTGGCGCGCCGCAAGGGGACTCGACGGTATGTGCAAAGATGCTTGGCGCTGGCAGCGCGGGCGAAACAGTTAGCCTCTCACGCCGGTACGCGGATAGCCCACCACCACCTCCCAAACAATTTCTTGCATAAGCCGCGCAGCCTTGGGCCCGGGGGCTGGCACTGACTCTCCCTTCGCGTCCAGAAGTTTGTGCGGCAGTCCAACGGGCGAACGGCCGTAAAGCACTGCATAATGGGTGAGGGCCATCAGGTAAGCTCCGACGCTATTGAAGTGGATGTTGTCCTTGAAAAGATCTTGACGAGAAGAAAGACCATCAACTCCACCGCGGGCCTCGATCTCGCGCACGAAACGCGCCATAACCTGACCTCCCGGGATCACATAGATTGGTCGGTCGGCCTTTCCGGTGGCCAATGCCCTGTCAATGATCTCATGCTCCCAATAGAGCGGGAGATCACCGTCGATCCGTTCCAGCCAGCCTTCCTCCACGTCAAGGTCATGCCAGGTTTCATAGACGTAAAGGCGGACGTCCGGATTTGCGGCGATCGCCGCCGCGGCCCATTCCGCCAAATAGTACCAGCTGTCATGATACTTGATCGAACTTGTGATCGAGACCTTTTCAGTTAGCACCAATGCGTCGTATTCGCCGCTCGCGACTGCTTCATGTGCCTCGCGAAAACGCGGATGGTCATTTTCCTTCTCGGCCCCCCTGAGTGGAATGTCCGGCTCCCAATGAGCCTCTAGTTCCGCTCCCCAGCCCAATTGGCTTTCGTAGCGGTGACCGGTTCCGGCAAGCTGGGCCAACATCGCCGGCATGTCGCGGGCGACCAGCGAATGGCCCATGAAATAGACCGAAAGCGGCCCCTCAGATGCGGGCAGAGAATCCTGATAGAGGATCCGCAACTCAGTTTCCGACAGCGGCTCGGGTGCGCAGCGAACCAACCCGCAGGCCGACAGAAAAAGAACCAGTGTCGCAGGAAGGCGATGGCGCAATTGTCTGAACATGAAAGGACACTACCTCGCCGAGCGGGACGGTGGAAGTTTTAGAATCATGTCGATGTTCTTATCGTCCTTCTGCCGCTTCAGAAGAAAATCGAGATGGGTTTGCGCGCCTGCGACGATCGATGGGGACGGCGCGAGATCGGCAAACAGCCTCTCGGCAAACCGCGCCGCGCGATCAGTGTCAGGCTGCACAGCAAAGACGAAGGTTCCGAGAAGCTGGCCAATCATCCGTGCATAGAGCCCGGACCTAAGCCCTATCCAGGGCACCCGGCGAGCCTTTTCCAGATCAAGCCGGATCGGATCAGCGTCCTTCACAACGATATTCACCATGGAATGATCGAAATCGATGATCTGGGCGCGGGCGAGAATGACGGTCATCCGGATCAGATCGTCCTCAAACCGCGTCACCGCCGCCTCGTCGCCCGCCCGGATAAGGCCTTTCAGATAGGAGCCGGCGGTCTCGCACTCGCCGAGATCCTCCATCACCACGGCATCCGTATAGCCCGCCAGGTTCTTGGGGGCCTTGCCGTAGCCATAAGCCTTCGGGGCAGCGACGCCGAGCTCTTCCATCATCCGAAGATTGCGGAATTCATAGCGCGCCGCACTTTGCCCGAGCAGCCGCCGTCCCAGTCCCTTCGGCCCGGGGCGCGCCCAGAACTTGACGATGATCGGAGTGCCGTCTTCGGCGGTGCGGCGCACGACCAGCCGAAAGCCGCGCTTCGAGACCACGTCCATCTCGTCAAGACGCAGACAGGTATCGGCGATCAACTCGCAAACGGCGGCTTTGTCATGCATTTCTGCGCGCTAGCACATGTGGGACGCGCCTGTCGAGAAGCATTGTCTTGTCGCATGGGGCCCACTAGAAAATTCAGAAGGGGTGTTTTGGGATGACGACAGCTTGACGGCTCCGGTGATAAAGCTGTTGGTATTCTGCTTCCGCTTGTCTGTCCCGATCCGGTCTCGAGGGAGCACGTATTCCATGAAAATCTTCATCCTGTCATCCGATTTCACCAGTGACAGCCCGACCTGGATCAATATCTTCTGGCCGCACTACAACGCGATTGCGCAATCCGTTCCGACTGTTCACCTGTCGATGCCCCACACTCTTCAGGGCGCCGGCTTGGTGCCTGGGTTCGATCTCTGGCAGCTGCGCCGCGCCCATAGAAAACGGCTGGTAGATCAGGTTCTGGCCGAGCTCGATCCCGACGGACAGAACGTACTGCTGGTCTGGGCTCTCCGGTCCCAGGATTGCATCGACGCCGAGCTTCTCGACACAGTCTGGGACCGATTCAGCCACCACATCCTATCCATCGTCGACAACATTCAGCCCAAGCATATTCGGGATCATGTCCAAGAGCGATACGACCAGATCACCAGCTTTTGCGACGATCTGGCACGGGACCTTGAGACGCTCACGGGGATCCCGTCGCTCTACTTCCCACCGCACACGGACACGCTGACCTTTCATTGTCCGCGCCCTTTTCGGCCGATCGATCTTTTCGTGGTAGGGCGGCGTAACAAAAGTCTCTACCCGGCAATCCATCGCCATTTCAATGAATCCGACAGAGACAGATTTTCGCTCGACTTTGTTTCACGGACAAGAAACACCTCCTATGACAGCAAGGAAGAATTCCAGCTGCTGATGGCAACCTACAGCCGAGCGAAAGCCGCCTTCTGCTTTGATGCAAGTCATGTTCCCCGCTTCAAAGGTCGCTCACCACTGACGGAGAGATGGGTTCATGCGTGGACCGCAGGCTGCACGGTGATTGGCAGTACACCGACAGGGAAGGGAACTTCGGAGCAAATGGACTGGCAGGAGGCAGCCATCGACCTTCCCGATGAACCGGATACCGCCATCGAGATGATCAAGGCGCTTTTGGAAGATGCAGAAGGCCTCGAACGCCGCAGACTCAGGAACGTCACCGAAGCGATGCGGCGGCACGATACACGCCTACGGCTGCACCGCCTTCTGACCGAGCTTGATCTTCCAATTCCTGAGGATCTGACTGCTGGTCTGGCAAAGCTCGAGAATGCTGCCAGTCAGCTGAGCTACGGTCTGTGAGACTGGAGGCGAGAAGCCCACGGATATCTTCCTCGATCTGATCGTCACTCAGTTCGACCATGTCTGCGTGGCAGGGGATATTCACCAGGCGCGCGTAGATGTCCTTGCACCGCGGCAGGTTGGAAAGCGGCCGGTAATACTTGGAGCAAGTTGCGTGAGCCGTCTCCGCTATTCTGGACATTTCGATCGGCACATCCGACAGGAATGGCATGGATGTCAGTGGGGTACCGGTCGAAGGCGCATGAAGCGGCACGAGGCCCGAGCGCATGGCAAGACTGATTACCCGATCCCGTTGGTCAACGTTTCGCGGGACCCACTCCGGTGCACGCTCCAGACGATCCATCAGAACGGCGCAGGAAATATCCGAAAGCTTGCCATTCTGAAACCAGAATGGTCGATCTGGTGTAGAAATTGTTGGGCCGTAGCTTACCAACTCATAGAATTCTTCGATGTCTTCTGCCGGCACCAACGCCAAGCCACCTTCGCCCATTCCGTACGGCTTTGTATGATGGAGGCTAAAAGCCTGCCATTGCAGGTCGGGAATCTGGGAAAAGAAACCAGCGGCGTTGTCCGCGAGAACGATCTTACTGGTTCTTTTTGCAAACTCTGTGAATCCGCCAAGTTCTCCGTAAAGTCCGAACGGATTGGTGACGATCACCCCGTCGTAGGTGGACGGATCAAGAGCTTCAACCGCCGCCAGATCCAGAAGCCCCCCAGCATCGCAGTCGCAGAATTGGATATCGCTGAAATAGCCACGGCCGAGGTTCTGGAAACTGTAGGCCGAACCAACCCATCTCAAAGGCCGACCAAACCTCTTTGCATGCAGGCGTGCCATTGCCTCCAAGGCCACGCCTCCGTTCGCGACCGGTACGATGTCGGTGCCTTCAGGCAAGTTCATGTAGTCACGAACGCGCTCCTGATACATACGATAGACAGGGCCGCGATTAGCCCAGAAGTTTTCGTCCGCACAATGCTTAAGAAGCTCCGTAATTCGTGACAGATCCAGAGATTTCCGTTCGACAAACGCTATCTTCATGCATCCCCACACACCTTTACCATCGTCAACATACACTCCTTCAGTAGAGTTGGGGAGGCGAATTTGCGGACAGCCTGTTCTCTCTCTTGACACATTGCCCTCTGGAGCTGCTCCGAACTGAGTGCAAATTTCTCAGGTGCATGTCCAGAGGCAGGTTGGGCGCGATTTGCCGCAAGATGGACCTCGGGAGGCGTGGGTCGTCTGCATTTCCAGCGTCTGTACGGCGAGTATTCAGGGGATACTTCCCTGTGACTGAGGGACTCAGATCCCTTCAACCGGCACTATCGACATAGACCCGACATTTCTGGAATATCAGGAGTCACCCTTTAGGTGGCTTTAGATAAAAATGGACCTGAGACTTGACTTTGGCCTTTAGGTATCCCGGTTTTCCGATTTCAGGATTTTTTCAGTTTTTGCGACGTATCTAACAACCATAGGGCGCATTTTCCTAAACGGGTATGCACGTCCTGATTGTGGACTTTTGGGAGCTGCAATCTCCTCGCAAATCCCGGCTTGATGGGCTGCTGTCCTGTACCCGAGGAACCACGGCACGCGGGCCGCTGAACTTTGCAACCACCAGGCAGCTGAAGCGGAGTTCGCGAGGTTTCACCATGTGAATCAGCGGCTTGCATGTCCGCGGTCAGAAACTGACAAACCCCTGTGAAGTTCTAAAAGTCCCGTTCGGTTTCCTTCGGTTTGGAAACTCCTATCGATCAATGAGGATGCCGTCGGGGCGCTTTTCGGCCAGTATCAGCGTCGGCTTTGTCCAATCCCAACACCAAGAACAAATCCGAACACGCTTCCACTGCTTTCACGAGCACCTTTTTGCCCGTCCAGAGTTTAGGTAGGTTTAGATCGGAATTTTGGAGCTGAAAACGACGACCACCAGATCAAGGTGGACAAGAAGACACCTGAGCAGGCTCTTCGCCGGGTCACCGAAGCCTTCGTGAACTACAACCTGCTGCCTGGCCGGACCTGGTCCTATGCAGAGAGCATGGGGCTCACCTGGTTCTGGGCGTACAAGCTACGGTCGATCAAGGAGGCGGCCCGGAACACAGCGCGTGTGTCCGATAATGAAGATTATGTTAATTATATTTACTGGATTGCCCGGGAGGCTCTCCGAGGTCGAGAGCTATCAGGGGCAATCCCGAGCAAACCGGCGAGAGATCACCGTTGCAATTGATGACCGGAACCTGCCGCTCCGTCTGAGTACTCCGGAATCTCGCTCACAAGATAAAGCACGTTCCATAGTGGCCAAGACAGCTTCAGCCGGAACCAAAACCGACATAATACCTCCCCTGACGGCAGCATTGTTTTCGGTAAGTAAAGTCTCGCGGAAGGTAGATTCCACGGCTCGATTCAAAGAAATCAACCGGTATTATGGTAAGTATTCTGACTCATCCAGGGCGTGAAAATCCCGGTTAGCAAGAAATTGCCACCAGACCGGCAGAAAACCTCTGAGCAGAAATCCCCTATATTTTAAAGAAAGTTTAGTCGTCCTAGAAGAGGTCAGCACCTCACACAGAGCAGGTCTGACTGCTGCCATGGCGATGTCCAAGACAAGACAGAAAATGGTCACAATCCGGGAGTTGTCTGCACCTGCATTACCGAGTGGTCATGTTGCGACCGAAAAATAAACATATACAGGACGCACAGACACCATGAACCTTCTTTTCCTTCTTCTGGGCCTTTTCGGATCGATGTCACTTGGCGCCTTAGGTGGTGGATCTTCGTCAAGAAGTAGCCCGACGGGAGAGGACCCCGGCCGGACAGGAAAAAACAAGAATCCTGACATCATCATCGACGACGATGATCCCGTGGCAGGTGGCGATGACCCCGTATCAGGTGGGCACGATCACACTCACGATGACCCCGTGGCAGGTGGCGATGACCCCGTATCAGGTGGGCACGATCACACTCACGATG
>CAZRNL010000029.1:0-16647 GCA_964601395.1 uncultured Silicimonas sp.
CGTGGGTTACGTAGACCATCGTTGCGCCGATCTCCTTGTGCAGGCGCGCGATCTCGACCCGCATGTCGACACGCAGTTCGGCATCGAGGTTGGACAGTGGTTCATCGAACAGGAAAACCTCGGGACCCCGCACGATGGCGCGCCCGATGGCGACCCGCTGGCGCTGACCTCCGGACAGCGCGGCGGGCTTGCGCTTGAGGTATTCGTCCAGTTTCAGGACGCGACTGGCCTCTGATACCTTACGCTTGATCTCGTCCTTTGGGTGCCCGTTCATGCGAAGACCGAAGCCCATGTTCTCTTCGACGGTCATGTGCGGATAGAGGGCATAGGTCTGGAAGACCATCGCAATGCCGCGTTCGGCCGGGTCAAGGTGTGTGACGTCCCTTGGACCGATACTGATCTTTCCGGCCGAGGTTTCCTCAAGCCCGGCAATCATCCGCAGAAGCGTTGACTTGCCACAGCCGGACGGACCGACAAAGACACAGAACTCGCCGTCGGCGATTTTCAGGTCAACTCCGTGAATGACCTGTACCTCGCCATACCTCTTTACGGTCTTCTCAAGCGTGACTCCGGACATGCGGTCCCCCCTGTTCAGGATGTCTGGACGGGAAAGCGCCAGGCCTCTGCGGCCTCGGCGATTTCACGTGCGGTTGATTCGAGTGCAGGCTGCCAGTCGCGCAACTCGTCGAGCGAGCGACGCGCGGTCGTGGTCGTCACCGAAAGAGCGCCAAGTACCGAACCTGACTGCGCCCGGATTGGCGCGGCGATGCAGATGATACCGGGTTCGTGCTCTTCCCGGTCAAAGGCTATTCCCTCTTTGCGAATCATCTCGAGTTCAGACCGGAGTGCGGCCGCATCGGTCAGCGTCGCCATGGTAAAACGGTGAAAACTCTGCTGTGAGATCGCAAAATCGCGCTCCGCATCGCTCAGGAAAGCCAGAATCGCTTTGCCCACCCCGGTACAATAGCCCGGTCCGATCTTGCCGGCCTGACTGAACATCTCGACCGGATCCCGGGCACTACGCTTGTCGATATAAAGCACTTGCCCCGACACCATGTGCGCCAGGTGAATCGTCTCGCCCGTCTGGCGCGCCAAGGCGTTCAGGAACGGCCGTGCATGGGGTGCCAGAGAGCTTTGAGACCAGGCCCGATGGGCCAGCTGCACGAGACGAAGACCTAGCGAATATGTATGTTTGTCATGGTCATAGCCAAGCATCCCCTGACTCACGAGTGTTTGCAGAAGTCGATGCAGCGTCGCCTTGGGATGAGGGCTTTGCAATTGAATATCCGAGAACCGCAGTGGTGTTTGTGCACGGGCTACCAGTTCGAGCAGATCAAGCGCTTTTCCGACCGTGCCGTCGCTTCTGGCTTCCAGGTTCATGATCACCCTCCCGCGATATGAAGTGGTTGACAGCATAGACAGCTTTAAGCATAGTTTCAATAGTTGAGACATGGTTCCGAATAGTGGAACTATCTCACTCAGGAACCATTTGGGAGGACACCATGTTCCGCACATTCAAACAAACGCTGGCCGCGACTGCGGCGGGCGCGCTACTGACGTCGACCGCGATGGCTGCTGATCTTGTCATCAACTTCGATGACCTGAACCCAGGCCCGAAGTCGGCGTTCGATGCTGCCGTCGAAAAGTTCAAGGCCGAGAACCCCGACATCAACGTGATCGTCAACAACAACGACCGCGAAGCCCACAAGACCGCGATCCGGAACTTCCTGACGGCGGAATCGCCGGACGTCACGTCCTGGTATCCCGGCAACCGTATGGCTCCCTTCGTGGACGCAGGCCTGTTCCTGCCCGTCGATGATGTCTGGGAAGCCAACGGCTTCAACGAAGACCTGGCCGCGATCAAGGCGACAATGTCCCGCGACGGCAAGATCTGGGGCGTGCCGTATTCCTACTACCAGTGGGGCGTCTACTATCGGAAGGACGTGTTCGACCTTCTCGGCCTCGAAGAGTTCGAGACGTGGGAAGACATGCTGGCTGGCTGCGCCAAGATGAAGGAAAACGGAGTCACGCCATTCGCCATCGGCACCAAGTTCCTCTGGCCCGCCGCCGGTGTCTTCGATTACCTGAACCTGCGCACCAACGGCTATGACGTTCACAACGCTCTGACCGCCGGAGAGATCAAGTACACCGATCCGCGGATCGTCGCGACCTTCGACAACTGGGAAACGATGATCAACGAGTGCGGTTGGATCGACAACCACGCCTCGATGGACTGGCAGGACGCCATCGCTCCCTTCGCCAACGGCGACGCGGCGATGTATGTGATGGGCAACTTCGCAGTTGACGGCTTCAAGAACGCCGGACTGACCGAAGACCAGATAGAGTTCATGCCGTTCCCGATCATCGATCCTTCGATCCCGCTCGCCGAGGAAGCACCCGCTGACGCTTTCTTCATTCCGACCAACGCAAAGAACGTCGAGGGCGCCAAGAAATGGCTCGCCTTCGTTGCGCGGCCGGACGTGCAGACCGAGTGGAACGAAACCATCGGCCAGCTTCCGATCAACTCGAAGGCCAGCATCTCGGACAACAAGTTCATCCAGCAGGGCTTCGAGCTTCTGAACTCCGCTACAGGCATAGCGCAGTTCTACGACCGCGACGCCCCGGCCGAGATGGCGAAGGCGGGCATGGAAGGCTTCCAGCGATTCATGCTGGACCCTTCGACCAAGATGGAAGTGTTGCAGCGTCTCGATGAGGTCGCTGCCGAGGTCTACAAGTAAAGCCTCCACACCTGCCCGCGGCGCGAATTAGCGCCGCGGGACCATCATTGTCTCGGGGAGGAGACAGATGAGCCACGCGACGCTGCCTGACACCCAACCGCCGAAAAACGCTTCTTGGATGCGGAAGAACAAGCTGGCTGTGGCGCCCTGGTTCTTCCTGGCCCCTGCCCTCGTTTTCTTCACGATCTATGTGGTCTGGCCGATCTTCGAGTCGATCTCGCTCAGTTTCTACGAGTGGAACGGGTTGTACCGGGCCGATGGCACGTCCACGGCGACCTGGATCGGCTTCGACAACTACACAAAGCTCTGGAGCGATCCGAACTTCTGGACTTCGCTCAAGAACAACGTGCTCTGGCTCGTCCTCTACATGCTGGCCGTGCCGCTTGGACTTTTCATCGCATTGTTCCTGAACCAGACCGTCAGCGGGATGCGCTTCTACAAGTCCATGTTCTTCTTTCCCTTCGTCATTTCGCAAGTGGTGGTCGGCCTGATCTTCGGATGGTTCTACAACCCGGATTTCGGCGTCGTCGGCAGCGTCTGGAAAGCGGTTTTTTGCGAAGAGACGACCAACATTCTCGGCAACGTCACCTTCAGGTGTTCGTCCAGCGCACCAGATATTCTGTCGAGTCCCGAGTATGCAACTTACGGCATCATCTTCGCCGGCCTCTGGCCGCAGATCGCGTATTGCATGATCCTCTACCTCACCGGGCTGAACAACGTCGCCGCCGACCAGATCGAGGCAGCGCGGCTGGACGGCGCCAAGGGCTGGAAGATGCTCTGGTTCGTCGTGCTGCCCCAACTGCGACCCGCCACATTCATCGCGGTCGTGGTCACCGTGATCGGCGCGCTCCGCTCCTTTGACATGATCGCCATCATGACCCAGGGCGGACCCTTCGGATCGACCAACGTTCTGGCCTACTACATGTACGAGGTCGCGATCTCCGAATACGGCGAACGCTACGGCTACGGCTCTGCCGTCGCCACCGTGTTGTTCCTCATCATGCTCGTCTACATCTCTTATTTCCTCTGGCGGATGTACCAGGACGAAAAAGGAGGCCGATGATGTCGTCGCTTCGCAGCCGTGTCGAGACGATCTGCGCCACACTGCCGGGGGCCGCGAAGTCGGACCCGTGGGGTGGCGGTCACGACGCCTGGAAAGTCGGCGGCAAGATGTTCGCCTGCATCGGAGCGGTCGATCCGGGCGTTTCGGTGAAGACGCCCGACACCGTGACGGCGGCCATGCTGATCGAGGCAGGCGTCGGCACCCGGGCGCCCTACTTCCACCGATCGTGGATCCGGCTTCCCGAGGATGTGCCGCAAGACGAGTTGAGCCACCGTGTCCTCGTCTCCTACGACATCGTACGTGGCAGTCTCACCAAGAAACTTCAGGCAACCCTGCCCCTGCGGCAGGGAACGGAGGACTGAATCATGTTCCCGAGACCGATCGAGAAATCCGGCATCGCGGCCCGTGTGGGCTATCAGGCGTTCCTGCCGGTGGCGCTCTTCATCTGGCTCCTGCCCCTTCTGGCGATCTTCAGCACTTCGATCCGGGGTGCCAGGGACATCAACTCCGGCAACGTCTTCGGCTGGCCATCGGAATTCAACCTGATCGAAAACTACGTCGCAGTCTTCACACAGTCGCAGGCCGCGACGTACATGCTGAACTCCGTTCTGATCACGGTGCCTTCCGTTCTGATTTCGGTCTCGCTTGCCTGCCTGGCGGGCTATGCGCTGGCGATCTACCGCTTCAAGGTGGCTCTGCCGCTGTTCTTCCTTTTCGTCGCGGGCAACTTCATCCCCTTTCAGATCCTTATGGTCCCGGTGCGCGACATGTCGGTGCAAACCGGCCTCTACGATACCATTGCAGGCCAGTTCCTGTTCCACGCCGCCTTCCAGACAGGGTTCTGCACGCTCTTCATGCGCAATTTCATCAAGGCCCTGCCCTTCGATCTGGTCGAATCCGCGCGGATCGAGGGCGTCGCGGAATGGAAGATCTTCTGGTATGTCATCCTGCCGCTGGTGCGCCCGGCAATCGCCGCGCTGGCGGTGCTGATCTTCACGTTCGTCTGGAACGATTTCTTCTGGGCCAACGTCCTGACCCAGGGTGAATCCGCCAAACCGATCACCGCGGGCGTCCGCGCGCTCAACGGGCAGTTCGTCAACAACTGGCATCTCGTGTCGGCCGCTTCGCTGATGGCCGCGATCCCGCCTGTCCTGATGTTCTTCCTCATGCAGAAACACTTTATCGCCGGCCTGACCCTGGGCGCCGTCAAATGATCCAGTGTTGGCGTCTGGACGACGATCGCCAGACTCTCGTTCTCGGATGCCGAGACAACAGGCTGGCCGAGATCGTCTACTGGGGCGCGCGCCTGCCGGATGACGAGGATCTGACGACGCTCCATGCGGCCCAAAGTATAGACGTGACCGGGGGGATGCTGGACAAAAACCCCGAGGTTTCGATCTGCCCAGAGGCGACGCGCAGCTTTCCCGGCCAGCCGGGCCTATTTGTGAACAACGTGGACGGAACCGCGCTGGCTCCGACGTTCACCCTCGATACCGCGACCGCGCGGGACAACGGCCTGACGCTCCGATACCGCGACCAAGACGGGCTTTTGAGCTACACCGCCGACTTCGAGATCGACCCTGACACCCACATCATCGCCGCCAGCGCCACACTGAAGGCCGCGCGGCCGGTCCATCTCAACTGGCTGGCCGCGCCCGTCTTCCCGGCTCCACAATTGTCCGATGAGATGATCGACGTCTCGGGTCGCTGGTGCGGCGAGTTCCGGCTCAATCGCACGCCCTGGGGGCCTGGCATCCGCCTGCGCGAAAGCCGCATCGGGCGCACCGGGCATGAACATTTCCCCGGCCTGATCGTGCCCAGCCGTGGTGCGACCAACACACAAGGCGAGTGCTACGCTTTCCACTTCGGCTGGTCGGGCGGTCACCGGATGGTGGCCGAGGAACTCCCCGACGGCCGGCGCCAGATCCAGTTCGGAAATGCGGCACGCATCGAAACCGCACCCGGGACCGAATTCTCGACCGGCAAGCTTTACGCCTCCTATTCTGACAATGGCCTCAACGGCTGCGCCGTCGCCTTCCAGCGCCACCTGCGCGACCGGATCGTGACCTGGCCGAAACCCGGCCGTCCGCGCCCGGTGCATTACAACTGCTGGGAAGCCGTCTATTTCAGCCACCAAGTAGACGAATTGAAGGAAATCGCCACCCGCGCGGCAGAACTTGGCGCAGAGCGTTTCGTGCTGGACGACGGCTGGTTCGGACGTCGTGACGACGATACCAGCGCTTTGGGCGACTGGATGGTCGACCCAGGAAAATACCCGGACGGGCTGGATCCCCTGATTGACCACGTCAAACGGCAAGGCATGACATTCGGCATCTGGTTCGAACCCGAGATGATCAATCCCGACAGCGACACGTTCCGCGCCCATCCCGACTGGGCGCTGGGCGACGAAGACCAGATCCCCGGCCGCCACCAGCGGGTCCTCGACATCGCCAACCCGGACGTGCGCGACTATCTCTTCGACCGCATCGGCGCGATCCTGTCAAACCATGACATCGACTACATCAAATGGGACCACAACCGCGTCCTGCCGATGCCCGACGCCGCTCAGACACGCGGCACCTACGATCTGCTCGACCGCCTGCGCTCAGCCTTCCCGCACGTCGAGATCGAAAGCTGCGCCTCGGGCGGCGGACGGATCGACTTTGGCATCATGGAGCGCACGCAGCGCGTGTGGCTCTCGGACTCCAACGACGCGCTCGAGCGGCTCCGCATCCAGCACGATGCGGCTCTTTTCCTGCCGCTGGCGGTCACCGGCAGCCATGTCGGCCCGCGCACCTGCCACACCTCGGGGCGGACCCTAGACATCCGTTTCCGCGCCTGGGTCGCCGCCCAGCGCCACATGGGCTTCGAGATGGATCCGCGCGAACTGACCGGGGACGAGGCCCGGGTGCTGAAGCGCGTCACCGCTTGGTGGAAGGCCAACCGCGACTGGATGGAGACCGCCGACATCCTGCGCCTGGACAGCGCCGATCCGGCCGTGATCGCCGAGCAGCAAATGGCAAGCGATGGCGGGCGCTTCGTCGTCTTCGCCGGCAAGGTCGCAACATCGGCCCAGATCGCGCCGCGTCCGCTCCGGCTGACGCAGCTCGCACCCAATGCCCGCTACCGGATCGACCTTCTGAACCGCGACGACGCACACCGCTTGTCGCGCGGCACGCCGGCGCTGAAGGAGGGGCCGGTCACCGTCAGCGGCGCCTACCTGATGAGCCACGGCCTGACGCTGCCGTGGAGCTTCCCCGACACGATGTGGGTTCTCGAAGGAACGCGGGTCTAGGCGCGGTGGCCCGCGAAGATGCGCCGGACGATGGCCTTGCGGATCATCTCGGCGATGGTGCCGAGGATCAGTGCGGCCAGCGGGTTCCAGAAGACCACGCCCAGCGCCGTCACCGCGATCACCGGACGGCAGGACGGCACGGCGTCGAACAGCCGCTTCGACAGCGCAAGGTCGGCCGAGGCGACCAGCAGCAGCGCCGCCAGCGCGACGCCGGGGATCAGCGCCAGCACGGCGAACCCGCCCGGCGCCAGCGCAAGAACGCCCAGCGCAAGCCCGATCATCAAGGGCGCGCCACCCGTGCGCGCCCCGAACTTCCGGTGCGCCGCCGCTCCACCCGCCCCGTGGCACATGGGCAGCGCGCCCAAGGGCGCAAGGCACAGGTTCGCGATGCCCGACGTCACCGCCAGCTTACGCGGCGTGACACTCGCGGCCCGTTCCCCGAACGAGTCCTGCATGACGATGGCAGTCAGAAGAATGGCGTTGGTCAGTGTCAGTGAAAGCTGCGGCAGCGCCAGACCGCCCAAAGCGATTGCGACGATCCCCTCGCCTGAGGCCCCTGCGGGAGCGGCCATCTCAACTCCGGGCAGGCCAAGCAGCAGTCCCAAAGGCACCGCGACCGCGACGAAGACCAGCGCGGCAGGCAATCCGGTACGTATGAGCGCGACCAGAAGGACCAGTGCCAGCACACCCATGAACGGGGTGGCAATCATCATCCGCAGCGCCACCAGTCCCAGCAGGATGCCCAGGCCCAGTTGCAGCCCCGAGATCACCGATTGCGGCACCAGCCGCAACAGCCGATCAATCCAGCCCGTCGCGCCCAGAACCAGCAGCACCGCGCCGATGACCACGCCCGCCAGCGCCACCGCCGCGGGTGGCACCTGGGTGATCAGCATCACCGCAACCAGCGCCTTCATCGGCTGCACGGGCACCGGCAGGCGATAGGCGAAAGCGGTAAACACATAGAAGGCCGCAAAGCCGAGAAGCACGGGCACCGGCGACAGCCCGCCCAGCGCGACGGCGGCGATCATAAGGGGCAGCAGCGTGCCCAGATCTCCCAGCGCGCCGCTGGCCTCTTTGAGGTCGAAGGCGAAGTCCCTGTTCAAGCGGTGAAATCCTCCCGGCCACAGGCTAACGTCCGGGCGGCCCTTTGGGAAGTCCTCACGCCCCTTTCGGCGGAGCCTGCACGGTGAAGGCGCAGCGATCGGGCTTGAGGTCGATCAGCGGCGTGCCATCCAGGCAATCAAGACCCCGCACCTCAAGGACATTGCCCTGCCGTCCCAACAGCCGCACCCGGCTGAGGCCAATGGGGTTGGGCCGGACCGGCGAGCGAAGCGCGAATGTCCCGATTGTCCGGCCATCGGACTTTGGCGACTGGCGCACAAGGTCGCGGCGGCTCTTGTCCAGCCAGTAGAACACCTCGACAACCTCGAAGGCCTCGATCCCGTCGAGCGCGTCTGTCCAGACAGGATCGACCTCTATCCGACAGGTCGGTCCATTCTCGGGGTCGCCCTGTCGGGGGCACATTGCGCGGGTTGAGAAAGGCGTGCGAATGACCCCTACAAAGCGCAGCGACGCATCCTTCGGCGAAGGCAATTCCAAGGCCAGCTCCCCCGGCCGCATCTCGTCGCTCATGCCGATTTCTCCAGCGCATCCGGGACCAGTCGATCAAACCCTAGACCGCCTTTCGTCCGGAATCTACTTGCAGCTGATTTTCCTGATCGTTAGGTCTAATGGAAAATAATGCGATCTGGGGGAAATTTTGCAGGATTTCGGACAAGCCTTTGCATTGGCACTGGACTTGGTCCTCTCGGCCGACGCCGATCTCACCGAGATCGTCGGCCTGTCTCTCTATGTGAGCCTGACCGCCACGGCCCTTGCCTGCGTCATCGGCATCCCCCTCGGAGGATTGCTGGCGATTACCCGCTTCCCCGGATCTACCGCCCTCACTGTCCTGGTTAACGCGTTGATGGGCCTGCCGCCGGTCGTCGTCGGACTGATCGTCTACCTTGCCCTGTCGCGCGCCGGGCCCTTGGGCTTTCTCGGACTTCTCTACACGCCGACCGCCATGATCGCAGCCCAGACCGTTCTGATCACTCCGATCGTCGCGGCGCTGTCCCGCCAAGTGCTCGCCGACCTGCACGCAGAGTATGATGAACAGTTCCGCTCACTGCGCCTGACCCGCGGACAAGTGGTTTCGGCACTCGTCATCGACGGTCGGTTCGCGCTTCTGACCGTGGCGCTCGCAGGGTTCGGCCGCGCGATCGCCGAGGTCGGCGCTGTGATGATCGTGGGCGGCAACATCGACCACCTGACCCGCGTGATGACCACAGCTATCGCGCTGGAAACCTCGCGCGGCGAACTCGCGCTCGCGCTGGCCCTCGGTCTTGTCCTGATGGTGATTGCATTATGCGTCAACGCGGCCTTGCACCTTGTCCGCTCGACCGGCGCGAGATCGGCCTATGCGTGACCTGGGTACCGAAACATTGAAGTTGCCGCCGCGTCTCAGCGTTCGCAACCTGTCGGTGGAACGGAATGGCAAGCGACTGATCGACAACATCTCTCTGACACTCGACAGCCCTGGCCTGACTCTCATCATGGGACCCAACGGCGCGGGCAAGAGCCTGTTACTGCGCGTCATTCACGGCCTTGTCCCGGCGACATCAGGTCTGGTTCTCTGGGACGACCGACCGCCTGACAACGCGGTCGCGCGGAATCAATCTCTGGTTTTCCAGAAGCCGGTTCTTTTGCGGCGTTCGGTGGCAGCAAACCTTGACTTCGTCCTCAAGGCCCGGGGCATTGCCGCGCCAGGTCGCCGCGAAGCACTTCTTGAGCGGGTGGATCTTGCCGACAAAGCAGATCAACCAGCCCGGTCACTTTCGGGCGGGGAACAGCAGCGCCTCGCCCTTGCCCGCGCGCTGGCGACGGATCCGACCGTCCTGCTGATGGACGAGCCGACGGCAAGTCTTGATCCCGCATCCACCCACTTGATCGAAGCCATCGCACTCGACGCGGTTCAACGAGGCACAAAGGTCATCTTCGTGACCCACGGCACTCGGCAAGCACGCCGCCTTGCCGGAGATGTCGTTTTCCTTGAGCGGGGCAAGCTGGCCGAGCACACGCCCGCCGAAACCTTCTTCAAATCGCCGACTTCGACCGCGGCCCGCGCCTATTTTGCGGGCCGCCTTCTTCTCTGAAACCAACAATGTTCAACGGGGAACTCAAAAAATGCTACGACACATCGCTCTCATTGCATCTCTGGCGGTCGCAGCACCCGCGCTGGCGGCAGAATCCATCATCGTTCAGTCGACAACCTCGACTGCGAACTCAGGGCTCTATGATTTCATCCTGCCCAAGATCGAGGCAGAAACCGGCGTGTCGGTGAATGTCGTCGCTGTAGGAACCGGACAGGCGATCAAGAACGCCGAGAATTGTGACGGCGACGTTCTTCTGGTCCATGCCAAGGAATCAGAAGAGCAGTTCGTCGCCAACGGCAGCGGCGTCATGCGCACTGACCTGATGTACAACGATTTTGTCGTCGTGGGTCCTGCCGCTGATCCCGCAGGAATCGCCAGTTCTCAGGATGTGGCGGCATCGCTTCAGAAGATCGCCGAAGCGGGTGCGCTCTTCGCGTCCCGCGGCGACGATTCCGGCACGCACAAGAAAGAGGTTTCGCTCTGGCAGACAGCCGGTGTCGACCCTGCCGCCGGTTCTGGCGACTGGTACCGGGAAACCGGCTCCGGCATGGGCGCTACACTCAACACCGGGATCGGGATGGGGGCCTATGTATTGACAGACCGTGCCACCTGGATCAGCTTCGGCAACAAGCAGGACTATCAGGTAGTCGTCGAAGGCGACCCGCAGCTCTTCAACCAGTATGGCGTGATTCTCGTGAACCCCGAAAAATGCCCGAACGTGAAAGCCGAGGCCGGACAGTCGGTAATCGACTGGCTTCTGTCCTCCGACGGTCAGGAAGCGATCGCATCCTTCCAGATCGACGGCCAGTCGTTGTTCATTCCGAACGCACCCGGCACGAACTGATGCCGGACGCCGATGCTCCGGCACGACCCGAGTTCCTGACGGTCCGCGAACTGGCGGACCTGCTCAGGGTCAAGGAACGCAAGATCTACGACCTTGCCGCATCGGGTGACGTTCCGTGCTCGCGCGCAACCGGCAAACTACTGTTCCCCGAGGCCGAGGTCAGGGCGTGGATCGAGGGCGCAAGCTCAGGTCCTGCCCGAGCCACCACCAGGCCTGCGATCTTTCTTGGCAGCCATGATCCGCTTCTGGACTGGGCGATCCGCGAGGCGCGTCCGGGCCTTGCAACCAGTTTCGACAGCAGCATGGAAGGACTTTCCCGTTTCGAGCGCGGCGAAGGTGTGGCGACCGGCCTGCATCTGCATGACGAAACCGGCACCTGGAACCGTCCGATGGTCGAGACACGGATGCCCGGCTCCGATGCGGTGCTGATCCACTGGGCAAGACGCACGCGCGGCCTTGCCATCCGGCCTGACAGAGCCGACGCTGTCCAGTCAATGTCCGACCTGAAGGGCAGCCGCGTCGCTACCCGGCAAAGTGAAGCCGGGGCCGAGCGTCTTTTCCGTGCGGCCCTCGCGGATGCCGGACTGGCAGAGGGTGATGTCGGCAGTTCTGGTCCCTACCGCAGCGAACAGGACGCTGTCATGGCCGTTGTTCAGGGCGACGCCGACGCAACGTTCGGGCTTGAAACCATCGCCCGACCCTTTGGCCTGGCATTCGTGCCTGTTGTCGAGGAATCCTTTGATCTTCTGGTGGATCGTCGTGCCTATTTCGAGGCTCCGCTTCAGGCGCTCTTTGCTTTTGCAGCCACAGAAGTCTTTGCACGGAATGCCGACAAGATCGGAGGCTATGACGTGGCAGGGCTTGGCACCGTGATCTGGAACGGCTAGGCACCGCGGCGCGTCACGCGCTCGGAACTCCCTTTGTCCAAAGTCGGCGCTTCTGCGCCGCGATGCGGAAGGGCGCGTTGGGCGCACCATAGCCCCGGTACCCATCTCGCCGTTCGACGATTTCGAAGAACATCCCACCCACGAATGAGGCCGAGTAGACCTGGAAGAACTCACCCCAGGCATCGCGGTCGTACAGGATATGCGCCGCTCGCATCCGTTCAATCAGCGCGGGCTCGATATCGAATCGGGCAGCAAGATCATCATAGTAGTTGGGGCTGATTTCCAGCGTCTCGAAGCCCAGGTCCGCAAGGCGCTCGCTTGTCGCGAAGATATCGTCGGTCGCCATCGCGATGTGCTGCAGAGGAGCGCCGAACGTTTCCGACAGGATGCGGCCCGCCAGAGTGCGATGCGACTCCGCCCCGTTCAGCGTGATCCGCAGCGCCCCGTCGGGTGCTTCCACCACCTGGCTTCGGACCAGCCCGTCAGGGTCGATGACGTCGACCATCGGAGACTTGGTCATGTCGAACAATGAGGTGTAGAACAGGGTCCAGCTCATCATCTCGTCGAAGCGCATGGTCTGCGCCAGGTGGTCCACACGCACCAATCCGGCACCAGCGCCGGGCGCGCCACCGACGGGTTCGAATTCGACTTGCCAAACTTCATCCAGCCCGCTTTCGGCGTCGAGGAAGTGCAGAAGACTACCTGACAATCCCCTGATCGCCGGAATGTCGAGTTCTCCCGGTCCCACTTCCTGCCGGAAAAGAGCATCTCCCAGGGCCTCTGCCCGCGCGGCAACGTCGGCGGCCGAGGCGACCGATAGTCCGATATCGCAAACCGTCGTGCCGCGGACGGCCCAGGCGTGAGCAGTGTGCCCTTCCGTCTCTTCGTTCAGAACGATCCGCAATTCGCCTTGTTGCCACAGGCTCACGGCCTTGTTCCTGTGGCGCGCGATTCTGGAAAAACCCAGGGTCGCCAGCACGTTCCCCAATTCATCCGCTTCCTCGTCCCGCGTTGCGAACTCGACGAATGCGACTCCATCCAGCGCCACGCGGTCCGGCATGACCGGTATCCCCGGATCAAAACCGGGTTCTGCCGCACGCGCATCGTCCAGCAGCGTCACGATCGAACGATATCCATCTCGCGCCAGCGCTCTGGCATTTCCTCCGCGGAACTGGTCGTTGAAGATCTCGAGACTGACCGGCCCCCGATACCCGGTTGCCGCCACGGCCTGCATGAAAGCGCCCACGTCCAGATCGCCCTCTCCCGGCATCGAGCGGAAATGCCGCGACCAGTACAGAAGATCCATCTCGATAAGTGGGGCGTCGGCCAATTGTACGAAAAAGATCCGGTCACCCGGAACCGAACGAATCGTATCGGGGTCAAGCTTTCGCCCCAGCGTGTGAAATGAATCGAGAATCAACCCGACCGACGGATGATCCGCCCGCCGCACGATTTCCCAGGCATCGCGGTGATCGTTGACGAAACGTCCCCAGGCCAGCGCCTCGTATCCCACACGCAGACCCCGAGCGCCCGCCCTCTCGCCCAACTCCGCCAGATCGGCCGCCGCCCTGCCGACGCCACCCAATGCCTCGGGATGGACCGACGAACAGATCAGGACAAGGTCGGTGCCAAGATCCTCCATCAGGTCGAACTTGCGTTCCGCCCTGTCGAAAGCCTTGTCGCGCAAGCGTCCCGTCAATCCTTCGAAATCGCGGAACGGCTGGAACAGCATGATCTCCAGCCCATGGTCGCGTACCATCCGGCCGACCTCTCGGGCGTTCGCAGCATCCGCAATGAAGTCCTGTTCGAAGATCTCGATCCCGTCGAACCCGGCAGCGGCGATGGCTTCCAGCTTGTCGCGAAGGCTCCCCGATACCGAAACGGTGGCGATGGATGTTTTCATGACCGAAACTTAGCTCGCCAGAGCTGCGGACGATAGTCGGAAAGACTTGACCCCGGGCCGACCCGAAGCCATGGGAAGCGAATGACTAGGATCGCTCTCATCACCGGCGCCTCGTGCGGCCTTGGCGCGGCTCTGGCCGAGCAACTCGCTGCCACGCACCACATCGTCGCGGTGGCAAGGACCGTCGGCGGGCTGGAAGATCTTGACGACCGCATCCAGGCGGGCGGCGGTTCAGCCACGCTCGCGCCGATGGATATCACCAAGCCCGACGCGATGGCCCAGCTTTGCCGAGGCATATATGATCGCTGGGGACATCTGGACCTTTGGGCCCATACGGCGATCCATGCAGCCCCCCTCGCACCCGCCTCCCACATCGACGCGCGCGACATGGCGAAGTCCGTCGAAATCAACGTCACCGCCACCGCGACCCTCATACCCATGATCGCACCGCTCCTGATCGCGGCGCCCGACGGACGCGCGATCTTCTTCGATGATCCCCGCGCAGGCCAGAAATTCTTCGGAAGCTACGGTGCAACGAAGGCCGCACAGATCGCGCTGGCCCGAAGCTGGCAGGCCGAGACCGTCACGACCGGGCCCGTGGTCGACATCTTGACCCCACCACCGATGCCGACCGCCACCCGCGCGAGGTTCTTCCCTGGCGAGGACCGCACCGGCCTGACACCGCCCGCAAATGCGGCAGAGGCGTTGCTCGGCGCGCTGTGATCTTCATCTTGCCCTAAATACGCAGTCGCCCGACCTTGCCCCTCGAGCCCCCCTCGCCTAATCAGAGACAGTCAGGCCGGACGGGACGGAACATGCGCATTCTCATCACCAACGACGACGGCATCAACGCACCGGGCCTTCGCGTGCTCGAGGCCATCGCTGGCGAGATCGCGGGCGAGGACGGTGATGTCTGGGTCGTGGCTCCCGCTTTCGAACAATCGGGCGTAGGACACTGCATCAGCTACACGCATCCGACGATGCTGTCGCAATTCGGCGAGCGCCGCTTCGCCGCCGAAGGCTCGCCCGCCGACTGCGTTCTGTCGGGACTGTACCAGGTAATGAAGGACGCACCTCCCGACCTCGTGCTTTCAGGGGTCAACCGGGGCAACAACGCCGCCGAGAACGTGCTTTACTCCGGCACCATTGGCGGTGCCATGGAAGCGGCTCTGCAGGGCCTTCCCGCCATCGCCCTAAGCCAGTTCTACGGCCCGGAAAATGTCGATCTGGAGAATCCGTTCGAGGCGGCTGCCAAATTCGGTGTCGACACTGTCCGTCGACTTCTGCGCCATGGCCACTGGGACGAGGGCGGCTACCGCACCTTCTACAACGTCAATTTTCCACCCATTCCGGCCGCGGACGTAAAGGGACTGAAGGTCGCGGCTCAGGGAGTGCGCCCCGACACGCGCCATTCTGTCGAACCGCATATCTCGCCGTCCGGGCGGCTTTTCATGTGGGTCCGGGGTGGACCGCAGCACATGAACTCGGGCCCGGGAACCGATGTCACTGTCAATCTCGAAGGCTACATCTCGGTCACTCCGTTGCGAGCCGACCTGACCGCACATGACCAGCTTCCCAGCTTGAAGGAGCGTCTGGAATGACCGATGCCGCCGAGCGTCAGATGGCCTTTCTGTTCGCTCTGCGGCAACGTGGCGTGATTGACAAGCGCGTACTCGAGGCAATGGAAAAGGTTGACCGCGGCGCCTTCGTCAAGGGTCACTTTTCGGAACGTGCCTACGAAGACACGCCCCTGCCAATCGCCTGCGGCCAAACCATCAGTCAGCCCTCGGTCGTTGGCCTGATGACCCAGGCTCTTGACGTGCAGCCGCGCCACAAGGTGCTCGAGGTCGGCACCGGGTCCGGCTACCAGGCCGCCGTCCTCAGTCACCTCGCCCGCCGGGTCTACACTGTCGACCGTCACAAGCGCCTTGTAACCGAGGCACAGACGGTCTTCGACGCCCTCGGGCTGACCAATATCACGGCCTTTCCCGCCGATGGATCGCGCGGCTTGCCTGAACAGGCTCCGTTTGACCGCATCCTGGTGACCGCTGCCGCCGAGGACCCCCCCGGACCGTTGTTGGCAGAGTTGAAAACTGGCGGTATCATGGTTGTACCGGTGGGGCAGTCGGATACGGTGCAAACCTTGATCAAGGTGACGCGTACCGAAACGAGCTTCGACTACGACGAACTGCGACCGGTGCGTTTCGTACCCCTCGTCGAGGGGATGGGTCAGGACTAGTCCGGCCCGGATTTCAGGTAGAACGGCCACGTGATAAAGAGGGCCGGTACGCGGTGAGGTGAGAGCGATGAACAACACGACATATTCCGGGCGCCTGGCAATCCTGAGCGTCTCACTCTTGGCGCTTGGTGCCTGCGGTGGCATCGGGTCGTTCGATCCCGACTTGCGCGGCGGTGCCGGTGTTTTCGACACATCCGACGCGGCCCGCAACGCCACTGCCGCTCGCCCTCAGCCGGACGCGCGCGGGGTCGTATCCTATCCCGGTTATCAGGTCGCCATCGCCCAGCGCGGCGACACGATCAACACGGTGGCGGGCCGGATAGGCGTCGATGCTATCTCACTTGCCCGTTTCAACGCCATCCCCGAGAATGTGACACTGCGCGAGGGAGAGATCATTGCACTGCCGAACCGGGTGCCAGAACCGGTGGACGGGACACTCGGCGGATCGGGAAGCGTGGATGTCACAAGCATCGCCGGTGCGGCG
>CAZRNL010000030.1:0-2319 GCA_964601395.1 uncultured Silicimonas sp.
TGCGCTATTGCCCACGAAAAGCCCCACAATGGCATCGCTCACCAGTTCTTCATGCCCGCCGGACCGCTGGCGATACTTCCCTTGACCGGCAACCGCGCCTCGATTGTCTGGACGGAAACCGATGCCCGGGCCGCGCACATTCAGGCGCTGGACGACGAAGGCTACTTGAAGGAACTGCGTCCGAGGTTCGGCGATTTCCTCGGTCCAATATCGCTTTCCGGACGGCGCTTCACATATCGGCTGGAACTGTCGTTGGCGCAAGCTTTCGTGGCCGACCGTACTGCGCTCGTGGGCGATGCGGCCCACGCAGTGCACCCGATCGCCGGACAGGGATTGAACGCTGGACTGAAGGATGTCGCCGCACTTGCGGAGGTGCTGACCGACGCGAGCCGCCGCGGCGAGGATATCGGACGCCGTGACGTGCTCGACCGGTATCAGGAATGGCGCCGCTTCGATACGACAACGCTGGCATTCGCGACAGATACGTTCAACAGGTTGTTCTCGAACGACAATCCATTCCTTCGGGTCGCGCGTGATGTGGGAATGGGGGTCACCAATGCCCTACCCGGTCTGCGGCGCCGCATTGTCCGCGAAGCCGCGGGCCTGACAGGAGATCTGCCGCGTATGGCGCAAGGGCGGCAACTGTAGAATACAAAGGCTCCGAGACGTGGGCCCATGAAAGCCTAGTCCAGCTTGCGGGCCTCATCGACAAGCATGATCGGAATCCCGTTTCGGATCGGATATGCCAGATGCGCGGCTTTGGAGATAAGCTCCTGGGCCTCTGCATTGTAGGTCAGCTGCGCTCGCGTCTCGGGACAAACCAAGGCTTCCAGCATTCGGCGATCGAATCCCTGGTCGTTCATTGAAGCAACTCCTCTCCACCCCCGCCCCTCATGGCGAACTCCAAGAGGGTTACCAGCGTCTCGCGTCGTGTCTCGAGCGACGGCGCTTCCAGAAGCGCCTGCTTGTCTTCGGGTTCGAACGGACAAAGCATCGACAAGGAATTGATCAGAAGTTCGTCCTCGGCCTCTTTCAGCGAGTCCCAGTCAGTTTGAAGGTCTTCCGCCGAAAAGTAGCGATGAAGCAGCGAAAAGAAGCTGTCGCGATTGAAACCGGGGTCAGATTCAACTGGTCCCAAGTCGCGGTCGAAACCGATCCATGAAACGTCGCAGCGCCGATAGGGCGTGAAGCCCTCCACTTCTTTCAGCACCCGAAATCGCGAAATACCGGCGAGCGTGATCATATAGCGGCCGTCTTCCGTCTCGGAGAACGCAGTCACCCGGCCGGCACAGCCGATGGAGTGCAGCGATTTCGCCTCCATGCTCGTCCCGTGAGGCTGAATCATCCCGATCAGACGATGCGGCGTCTTCAGCGCGTCTTCGAACATCGCCAGATAACGCGGTTCGAAGATGTGCAAGGGAAGGCGTGACCGGGGCAGCAAAAGCGCTCCCGGCAAGGGGAAGACGGGGACCGTGTCGG
Organism: uncultured Silicimonas sp.; assembly: GCA_964601395.1. Taxonomy (GTDB): domain Bacteria; phylum Pseudomonadota; class Alphaproteobacteria; order Rhodobacterales; family Rhodobacteraceae; genus JAVJUV01. The sequence goes on from CAZRNL010000030.1 coordinate 1,480, forward strand.
GAAGGTCGGACTTGGCGATCATGAGTGGCACCTAGTCCGTTCCTCCCTGTCAGGCAAATATCATCGAAGACAATTTTCTCCGCGCGTTCAGCACAACCGGGTCGTTCGGTTTCTGCGCGTCGAAGATCGTGAACAACTGCGCTTTTGCAGCACCATCGTTCCATTCGCGATCCCGGCGGAAACTCTCCAGAAGCTCGTCGATCGCACCGGCGACATCGCCCGCCGCCTGAAGCGCGTTCGCAAGATCGAGCCGGGCCTGATGGTCGTCGGGATTCGCAGCGACGACCGCGCGAAGATCGTCGACAGGACCGGCATTCGCCGCCTGACGCGCCAGCGCAATCTGAGCGCGTACGGCTTCGATCTCGTGTCCCTTTGCAGATTCCTCGGGAACAGTTGCCAGCAGTTGTTCCGCCTTCTCGATATCATCGAGCGCCAGATAGGTCCGTGCCAATCCACTGTATGCAGGAGCATTTTTCGGATCTTCCTGGATCACGGCTGCAAAGATCTGCGCGGCGTCCGCAACCGCACCCTCCTCCAGCATCGCTTCCGCCGTCTCGATCGCTTCTGCAAGTCCGCCACCCGTTTCTCCGCCCGCGGTTGCGACAATGCGATCAATAAAGGCGTTCAGTTCAGAACCCGGAACGGCTCCCTGGAATCCATCGACGGGCTGCCCTTGCCAGAATGCATAGACGGTCGGGATCGACTGCACGCGCAATTGTGAGGCAATCGCCTGGTTCTCGTCCACGTTCACCTTGACCAGTTTCACCTTGCCGCGCGCATTCGTGACAGCGGCCTCGAGAGCAGGCGTAAGTTGGCGGCAGGGTCCGCACCAGGGTGCCC
>CAZRNL010000030.1:2329-16399 GCA_964601395.1 uncultured Silicimonas sp.
CAGAAGTCGACGATGACCGGAACCTCGCGGCTGGCATCGATCACATCCGCCATGAAGGTCGCTTCGGAAACGTCCTTGATCAGATCATCCGCCGTATTGGCAGGCGCGTTTGGATTGAGTTCAAGCATGATGGGTCCTGTGTATCATTTTCTGGGCTTTATATGCGAACGAATTGCCAAAGACCAAGAGCCCGCGTCCGATGACAGGAGGTCGGGAAAGCCGACGCACGTCATCTCCCTGGAACTTCGCGACCTGCCGTCAAAGATCGAAAGTCGCGAACACCGGTGCGTGGTCGCTGGGTTTATCCCATCCGCGCGCGTCTCGAAGGACCCGACTGGAATGCGCCGCGGCGGAAATGTCCGGAGTCGCCCAGACGTGGTCCAGCCTGCGGCCCTTGTCCGCGGCATTCCAGTCTGGGGCGCGGTAGGACCACCAGCTGTAAAGATTCCCTTCGGGCAGATCCTGCCGCGTGATATCGACCCAGCCGCCGGCATCTTGCGTCTGGCCTAGCTGCTCGACCTCTACAGGCGTGTGGCTGACGACCTTGAGGAGCGATTTGTGGTCCCACACATCGTCTTCCCTGGGCGCGATGTTCAGATCGCCGACCAGAATGGATTTTGCCGGCCGTTCTGCATGAAAGGTGTCCCGCATGCCGGTAAGGTAATCCAGCTTCTGTCCGAATTTCTGGTTCACGTCACGGTCCGGAACGTCACCACCGGCCGGAACGTAGAAATTGTGGATCGTCACTCCGTTTTCCAGCCGCGCAGCGACATGGCGGGCATGGCCCAACGAGGCATAGTCGATGTCTCCGGCATCCTCGAGCGGCAACTTCGAAAGGATCGCGACGCCGTTGTAGCCCTTCTGCCCGCGGGCAACCATGTGATGGTAACCAAGTGCCCGGAACCGTTCCTGCGGGATCAGCTCGACAGGTGACTTGCACTCTTGCAGGCACAGGATGTCCGGCGCCTCTTGCTGCAGAAGTTTCAGAACGATCGGCTCGCGCAGACGAACGGAATTGATGTTCCAGGTCGCGATCGTGAACGGCATCGGAAAACTCCGGACAAGGGCTTGGGATGGTCTGTGCCTAGAATGGCCGGCGCTGCCCTGCAAGACCGAGTGACGGTTATTCGACGATCCGGCTCCGACTATTTGAACTTTCGTACATGTGGAAAATCGCCGGTTTCGATATAGGCAATCTCGTCGACCGTCGAAATCCGGCCAAGGATCGCGTTGCGGTGCGGGTGCCGTCCGAACTTTTCGATGATCGCACGTACGCGCCTGGCCTGCGCAATGCCCATTTCCACAGCTTCGGCATCCTTTTCTTTGGCAATCTTCGCCATCTCCTGGTTCATGCGGATACACAAATCCATTCGCTCCAGGTGATCCGGACCTTCGCAATGCGAGATCGAGATAATGTAGAACTGGCGTTCGAAGATGTGAGGCAGCGCCTCGTAGTGGCCGTTTCGCAATCCCTCGAGCGCCAACCGCGCAGCCTTGATGTCCTGACCGTAGCAGGCGGGTGTGTCCCGCCAAAGCGACCTCGGAAACTGGTCAAGCAGAAGGATAAGCGCCAGCCGCCCACGCGCGGTGTCAGCCCAATGATCCAGACGCCCTTCGGCTGCGGCGCGCGTGATGTCCGGGAACTCGCGGCAGATGGCTTCATCCATCCCGCCCTGCATCCGGCTGTCCCAGAATGCGACGGTCGTTTCCCTGTCGGCGTCCGCCAGGTTCGCTGGAAACCAGAAGGACAGGATGTCCTCCGGCATTACTGTGTCCGCTTCAGGCAATTCCGGCCCTCTTGCCCCAAAAAGAGAGGCTTGCACACTGGTACCGATTTCGAAGCGCCTTGTGCGATGCAAAGGAAACCTTGCGGCACGTCCCTTACTCGGCGGCGATACTGATAACCGGCTCCATCCCCGCAAGTTCGGACTCCGGGAGATGACACTTGATCTGATGTCCGGATGCGACCGTCCGCATCGGCGGCACTTCCTTTTCGCAAAGGTTGTCGACGACCTTCGACTTCCATCCGCATCGTGTCTGGAACGGGCAGCCCGAAGGCGGGTTCATCGCCGAGGGAATCTCACCCTCCAGAACGATATGCTTCTTCTTGACCCTGGTATCGGCAATCGGAACCGCCGACAGCAACGCCTCGGTGTAGGGATGGTAGGGCGGCGAGAAGACTTGGTCGGTGTCGCCCAACTCCACGACGTGACCGAGGTACATGACCATCACCCGGTCCGACAGGTAGCGTACGATTGACAGGTCGTGGCTGATGAACAGAAGCGTCGTCTTTTCGTTCCGCTGGATTTCCATCAGCAGGTCAGTCACCGCCGCCTGAACCGAAACGTCCAAAGCCGAGACCGGTTCGTCCGCGACCACGATGCGGGCCCCGCCAGAAAAGGCGCGGGCGATGCCGACGCGTTGCTTCTGGCCACCGGAGAGCTGACGCGGCATCCGGTCAGCGAACTCGCGCGGCAGCTTCACGAGGTCGAGCAATTCCAGCATCCGTTGACGGCGTTCGTCGTCCGAGTTGCCGATGCGGAAGATCTCAAGCGCACGGATGATCTGGCGGCCGACCGTCATCGACGGGTTAAGCGTATCGAACGGATTCTGGAACACCATCTGGACCGACGAGACCGTCCTGGTATCGCGCTCCTCGATAGGGATGTCCTGGATCGCTTTGTTGTCCAGCAGGATCTGCCCGTCGGTCGCCGTTTCAAGCCCCATCAACACCTTGGCGAAGGTCGACTTGCCGCACCCGGATTCGCCCACGATCGCCAGCGTCTCGGATTCGCGGGCCTCGAATGACAGCGTTTCATTGGCCTTCACGACCTTCATCTTCGCCCCTCCGAACAGGGCGTTCGCCGAAACCTCGTAGTATTTCCGAAGGTTTTCCATCTTCAGAACAACCGCACCCGGTTCGGTCTTGGTGTGTTGCTCACCAAGCTGGATCGGCGCGTTCCAGTCGATTTCGTGGAACCTGACACAGCGCGTCGCGTGCCGGTCATCGCCTTCCACCGCGATCATCGGGATTTCGCCCGCGTCGCAGCGACCGGCCTCGAAATAGTCGCAGCGCGGGCCGAAGTTGCAGCCCTGCGGGCGTTCGTGCGGCAGAGGAAAGTTGCCGGGAATGGCCACCAAAGGCCGCGCGTTCTTGTCGGCCCCAGGCAAGGGAATCGAGCGGAACAGGGCCTGCGTGTAAGGATGCTGCATCTTGTCGAACACGTCCGCAATCGAACCTGTTTCAACCGCCTCACCCGAATACATCACGCAAAGGCGGTCGCAGGTTTCCAGCACCAACCCCAGGTTATGGCTGATGAAAAGCATCGAAGTGCCGTACTTCTTGCCAAGATCCTTCACCAGGTCGACGACCGCCGCTTCCACGGTCACGTCAAGCGCCGTCGTCGGTTCGTCGAGGATCAGAAGCGATGGCTTCGACATCAGGGCCATGGCGATGACGATACGCTGCTGCTGGCCGCCCGAAAGCTGGTGCGGATAGCTCGAAAGCATGCGCTCGGGGTCGGGCAGGCGCACGTCGCTGACCACTTCGAGTGCGCGCTGCCAGGCTACCTTTTCGTCCACGCCCTCGTGGATCATCGGCACTTCCATCAACTGCCTGCCGATTTTCATGGCCGGGTTCAAGGATGCCATAGGTTCTTGATAAATCATCGCAATTTCAGAGCCACGGATTCCCCTCAGCTCTTCCTGGCTCATCTTGTTCAGGTCGCGGCCCTTGAACTTTATGCTGCCCCCGACGATGCGTCCATTGACGCCCAGATCCTGCATGACGCCCAGCGCAACAGTGCTTTTACCGCATCCGGATTCGCCCACCAGACCCATCGCCTCGCCCGGTTGGACGACGCAGGAAAAATCCATCACGGCAGGGATTTCACGAAGTCTCGTGAAGAAGCTGATGGACAGATTCTCGATCTCGAGGATCGGTCCATCATAGTCCCATTTGGCCATTCTCATCTCCTCCCGAGGGGCGAAATCCGGCGTCGGTATTACGTCGGTATCACGTCGGTACTACGTCGGTGCACCCGAACGGCGGTTTCATCAGTCTCTCAGGCTTTCCTCGCGCAGGCCGTCAGCCAGAAGGTTCAGGCCCAGAACAAGGCTCATCAGCGAAATCGCGGGCACCAGTGCCGGATGCGGATAGATCGACAGAAGCTTGCGCCCGTCGTTGATCGTCGACCCCCAGTCCGGGCTTTCGGGCGACAGGCCAAGTCCGAAGAAACCGAGTGTTCCGAGCAGGATTGTCGTGTAGCCGATCCGAAGGCAGAAATCGACTATCAGGGGTCCGCGCGCGTTCGGCAGGATCTCCCAAAGCATGATGTACCAGGGCCCCTCGCCGCGGGTCTGGCCCGCCGCCACGTAGTCCCGCGTCTTGATGTCCAGCGCCAGGCCCCGGACGATCCGGAAGACCGTGGGCGAGTTGACGAAGACGACAGACACGAAGACGACCAGGAGATTCGGCGGGAACGAGATGATCCCCAGCGGATCGGCGTTCCAGGCGATGCCGAGATAGATCCAGAAACCGATCACCAAAGTGATCGCCAGGTAAAGATTGCGCTTCGTGGGCTGCACGTAGAAGCGGCTGTTGATCAGGATCACCATGAAGACGATCGGGAAGACGAACAGCACCGCCGCCATGTAGACCGGGATTCCGGTCGCCACGATCTCGGGTGTCACGAGAAGGTAGAACAGCAGGATCACCGGGAAGGCCAGGATCAGGTTGGCGAGGAAGGTCAGGAAGGTGTCCAGCTTACCGCCGTAGTAGGCCGCGGGAAGGCCCAGCGTGATCCCCACCATGAACGCAAAAAGCGTGGCGAAGGGCGCGACCTTGATCACTTCCCATGCGCCCTTGATCATCCGGCTGAAGACATCCCTCGCCAGGTTGTCGCCGCCCAGAAGGTAGTACGGATACAGGTCTGAACCTTCTGGCGCCGGTTCACCCGGAAGCACGTTCTTCATTCCCGAGACCTGCCCCAGGGGATCATGCGTAACGATCCAGTCCATCGCTCCGAAAATACCGGTGAAGACCCAGAACATCACGATGGCGAAACCGATCATGCCGACGGTGGAATCGAACAGCTTGCCGTAGAGGCCAAGCCGCCGCTTGAAGGTGATCGACAGCGCGAAAGTGACGGCCAGCGCGATCCAGACCGGCAGGAACCGCGTGGCGATCGTGCCGACTATCCCCTTGTCGGGCAGCGACGGCATCAGGATGCCGCCGACGACATAGGCCAGAATCACCAGAATGATCAGCCCGAAACTCCACCGGACCGCCATCCCGGCCAGCGCATTCGGCGTCTTCTTGATGACAAGCTGGTCGCCGACAACATCGACCTCGGTCCCGAAAAAGCTGGTGACGATCTGCGCGATCACGGCCACGGCAAGGACCGCCCAGAGACCGAGGAAGATCGGGTTCAGGAAAGAAAGACTGCCGGTCCAGGTCAACGGTTCCATCGGTCCATCCTCCTCATGCGATCCGGATACGGGGGTTCAGGAAGACATACCCGATGTCGGATATGAGCTGAGTGATCAGCACGACGAAGACCGCGACGACCGAACAGGCCAGCAGCAGTTCGATGTCGTTGTTGCCCGCCGCCTGCACCAGTGTCCAGCCGAAGCCCTTGTAGTTGAAGAGGGTCTCGACGATGACGACGCCGTTCAGAAGCCAGGGAAACTGCAACATGATCACCGTGAACGGCGCGATCAGCGCATTCCGCAGCGCGTGTTTCAGGACGATGTTGCGAAAGCTGACGCCTTTCAGGCGGGCGGTCCGAATGTACTGCGCCGTCATGACCTCGGTCATCGAGGCCCGCGTCATCCGGGCAATGTAGCCTACGCCGTATAGCGCGATGGTGAGGACCGGAAGGAAGAAATTCTCGAAGTTCGCGTCATCGGCGGCGCTGGTCGCAGTGCCCTTGAAGATCTTCCACCCCGCCGACGAGGCGAAGAATGTGATGAAGATCACGCCCGAGACATATTCAGGCGTCGCGGTCGAGGCGATCGAGAAGGTCGACAGCGACCGGTCGAGCTTCGACCCTTCGCGCATCCCCGCCAGGACACCTATCAGCAGAGCCGAAGGCACCATCAACACCATGACCCAGAACATCAACTTGCCCGTCAGGCCAAGCCGGGTCGCGATAATCGACGACACGTCGTCCCTGAAGACAGTCGAAGTTCCCCAGTCGCCTTGCAGGACACCGCAAAAGCGTGGGGCGGTGTCCGCCGTATTGTCTCGGTTGATGCACCGGCCGCGGACCCTGCCGTCGTCGTCTGTCACCGTCCAGCCCGGTGCGACTCCCAGCCACTGGCCGTAGCGGACGACCAGCGGTTGGCCGAATCCGTTCCGGTCGATCCACTGAGCGACCTGCTCGTCGGTCATTCGAACGTTGCCTTGGGTCTTCGCCAGCTTTTCGAGGTTCGGATAAAGGTTGGTGAGAAAGAAGATCACGAAGGTCAAGCACAGCGCAGTCAGGATCATCACCCCGAGGCGCCTGAAAATGAACATACTCATGTGGTCCCCCCCCGTCGTGTCCGGGAGCCGCTTTGCGGCTCCCGGTTTTTCGAATCAGGCGGCGAAGCCGAACTTGTAGAAGTGGAACTCGTGCGCCGGGTGCTTGTCTACGCCCACCACGTCGGGGCGGTGGTGGTTGTAGAGCGAGCGCCAGTAAGGCTGGATGATGACACCCTCGTCGCGCATGATCTGCTCGACATTGGCCATGATCTCGCGCCGCTTGTCTGAGTCAGCGACGGCAAGCGCGTCATTGATCAGCGCGTCGAACTCGGCGTTCGCGAATGCGCTCTCATTCCACGCCTCACCGGTGCGATAGGCCAGGGACAGGACCTGGACCTCGAGCGGACGGTGGTTCCACGTCGTGGCCGAGAACGGATACTTGGTCCAGTCGTTCCAGAACGTCGCGCCCGGCAGGACGGTCCGTTTGACGGGGATGCCGGCATCTCGCAACTGCGCTGCAATCGCGTCGCCGGTGTTGCGCTCGAAATCGTCGTCCACCGTGATCAGTTCGTGCTCGAAGTCGGCCATCCCGGCCTCTTCCATCAACGCCTTGGCGCCCGCCGGATCGTAAACCGGTGCGCCGATGTCGGCATAGGCGGGATGGATCGGGCAGACATGGTGGTTCTCGGCAACGACACCGCGGTTCGAGTAGCCCAGCTCGAGGCAAACCTCGTTGCTGACCGCCATCGCCAGGGCACGGCGGGTGCGGGCGTCGCCGTAGACGACCTTGCCGTCGACTTCGGCCACCTGGTTCGGTCGGAACACCAGCGTTGCCGCCGTGACCGTTTCCGTCTTGCTCCAGCCGATGCTGTCCATGATGTCGATGAAGTCACCGACCGTCTCGTAGAACAGCTCGACCTCCTCGGCATCCGCCGCGGCGACCCAGGAGGCCGGATCGTTGCCGTAGTCGATCATCTCGATCCTGTCGAGATAGGGACCGCCGAAGACCTCGGTACCCCACCAGGGCTGGTCTGCACGCTCCATCACACATTGCACACCCACTTCCAGCGTGACGCCCTTGTAGGGTCCGGTGCCGATCCAGGTGTCGTAGGGAGCTTCGTGGTCGTGGTCCGGATGCGCGATGGCCGCCGGATAATCGGACATGTTGGCGATGACCGCGATGTCGGGCTGGCTGAGTTGCAGCACAACGGTGTAGTCGTCGGTGGCGGTGATCGCCCCTTCGCGCGCCTTGCCGTCGGCCGAAAGTGCAACCATCCGCGTGGCCATCGAGTTGGTCTCGACGCTGGCATCGCACCAGGCTTCGATATTGCGGACGACGTCGGCGGCGGTGAAGTCGGAACCGTCGTGCCACTTCACACCCTGGCGGACGTTCAGGACGTATTCGGTCGCGTCTTCGTTGACGGTCCAGTCTTCCAGCAAGATACCGCGGAACGTGCCGTCAGAGTTGTATTCTACAAGGTATTCTATAATGCCGCGGCTCTGGTTGCCGACTTCGGACCAGTCGTAGGAACGCGGTTCCTTCATCGCCTTGATCAGCGTCTGAATGCGCAGCGTGCCGCCCTGCTGAGCGTGCGCGGCGGCCTGAACCGGTGCGGCGGCGCCGATCAGCCCGTAGGCCGCAGTCGAGGCTACGCCCAGCGCTGTCGCGCGGGTCAGGAATTCGCGGCGGCTGATTTTCCCGTCCCGGTACTCGTCAGCGTGCATGAGCGCGGCGGGATGAATATCCGCACGCGATGTCGAAAGTCTCGTCATGATCATTAACTCCCTGATCGTCTCTTGTTTTGTTGCGGGGCCGACTCTAGGCCGGCTGCCGTTTGACATTCGAATTCGTCCTGGACCCGAAGGGCCTCCTTACGGCATTCGCGCACGCCGGATCTCGAACGTCAATATTCGCTTCCGGCGTAAAGCATAACATTAGCGACATAATTGTCTGCCAAAAACGACATGACGCCAGAAGACCGCTACCGATTGTTCCGGAACTCACTCGGCGACTGGCCGCTTCTGGCCCTGAAAGCCCGCGTAAAGTAGGCCGCCGAGGCAAACCCGCTCTGCCTGGCGATCTCGGAAACAGCGAGTCCCGAGTCGCGCAGCAAGCGCCGCGCTTCGAAATGGCGCCGGTCGGTCAGGATATCCAGCGCGGGCAAGCCAGCCACCTTGCGGCAGACACGGGTCAGGTGCGTCGGCGTAACCCCCAGAAGCTGCGCATAGTGCTGAACACCCTCGGGGCGGCGGAAATCGCGCTCGATCAGCGAGGTAAATGCTTCGGTCAGGCGATGCGCCGCCGTGTCGACGCGGGCACCGGGCGCCGGAACATGCGCGCCTTCGGTCGCATCGGCGATCCGGGAGAGCCAGACCGCAAGCAGCCCCGCATGGTGATAAAGTGCCATGTTCGAGCGTTCGCAGTCGCTGGACTGCTCACGACCCATGGCGTCGATCATCCCGGTCAGTTCGCGCTGGCGCTGGCTGTCGCTCAACCGAAGTTGCAATGGCTGACCGGGCCAGTCGAACATAGGGTCGTTCGGCAGGAACACGAGCGACCCGAGAACCGCGCCCATCGTCGAGAACCCGTGCATGGTCTTGGGCGGCAGGAAGACAAGGTTGTGCGGACCGTAGCCGGTGGTGCGGCCGGCAACTGTCATCCGTCCCTGCCCCCGTGTGAACCACAATAGAACCGGGCGGTCATAGCTGCGCATCGCCTCTGTGCGCCAGCGTCCGCCCTGGACGAGGCGCGCAACGGACTCCACATCGACCGGTGGGATCTCGGGATCCATCGGAAGAATGCGCGACACAAGCGGAGTTGCCGCATCAGGCTGCGGCAATAGCGTCAGACGTTGAACACTCAAACTGGCACCCACCCCCAGGTAACTGTGGCGGAAATGTGGCAAGCTGGCCCGCTCGCGTCAACACATGTCCCGTGCAGGAGGTTAAGGGTGTGGCTATCGGGTTTGCCCGGGGCCCCTCCGGGTAGCGCCTAGCCGCAGGCGGCGAAGCTTTCCGCGATGGCGGTAACAAGCACAGGATAGAAGTCGGGACCGTTGGGAATGCTTGTTCCGAGTGGATCGATGACCACTATCCGGATCTCCGGATCTTCCGAAAGGGATCCGATCAAATCGGTGTTCTGAGCCGGTTCGACCAGAACGCATTTCGTGCTCATTTCCGCCAGCCTGTCCCTGAGATGCGCCAATCGCTGAGGACCCGGAAGCGCTGCGTCCCCAAGGGTGACCGCACCGATGGGACGCAAGCCAAACCGCTGCTCGAAGTATTGGTAGGCATCGTGGAACACTACATATTGCGTCGCCTCCGCTCCGGTCAGCAGGGCTGCTGCGGCGTCGAAAGCTGCGGCGACCTCGGCTTTTCCGGCCGCGGCATTCGCAAGGTAGGCTTGCGCATTGTCGGGGTCGGTCTCCGCCAGAACGCCGGCAATCAGATCCAGCCATCTTTCGGCGTTTTCGGGATCAAGCCATGCGTGCGGGTCCATTCCTCCGTCGTCGTGATCGTGGTCGTGACCGTGGGCATGATCGTGGTCGTGGTCGTGATCGTGGGCATCGGACTCCTCGAATGCGTCATCCTCTCGGAAGGGCATAAGTATCGTGCCTTCCGCATCGAGAAGCGAGACAACATTCGCCTTCGAAGCCAGCGTTTCGACCGAACCGGCCAGCCAGGGGGTCAGCGACTCACCTATCCAGAAGAAGACATCGGCGTTGTCGAGCGCCGCGGCAGCGGACGGACGCAGATCATAGGCATGTACCGAGGCCTCCGGCGGCACGATGACCGAAGCCGATCCGACGCCCGCCATCACTCGCGACACCAGGCCATGAACCGGAGCGATGTCGGTTGCAACAGCGGGCACCTCGCCCATCGCGGGCCCGGCGAAGGTTGACATGATAACGGCGAAGATGTGGATAGCGCGCATCGATCGAGACCTTTTCAGAAAAACACGATGCTTGATAATCGTTACAGTATAACATATCAATGCCCAATCTTTCCAAAGGCGCTCTCTCATGGAAACCATTGGCTTCGACGCCCACAATCACGATCACTGCATCGCGGACGGCCTGGCAACGGCAGATGCGCATTGCCGGGACACCGGCGCCCAGTTCACGCCGGCCCGCCGCCGGGTACTGGAGATTTTGCTGGAACGGCATCGCGCGATGGGTGCCTACGAGATTCTCGACATCCTGCGCGACGAAGGGATGGGGTCACAGCCTCCGGTCGCTTACCGAGCGTTGGATTTCCTTGCAAAGCAGGGTTTCGTCCACCGCATCGAGCGCCTGAACGCCTTTGTCGCCTGCGCCTATCCGGGTGAAGATCACACTCCGGCCTTCCTGATCTGCCGGGCCTGCGACCGCGTGGCCGAATCTCCCTCGAACGCGCAGACGGGCCGCCTTGGCGAGGCCGCGAGGATCGCCGGGTTCAAGATCGAACGCGCAGTCGTCGAAGCCGTCGGCCTTTGCCCTGCCTGCCGCGAGAAAGAAGACGCATGAGCCTTGTCACGGTCGAAAACCTCAGCGTCGCATACCGCGGTCACACGGTACTGTCCGGTGTCAACTTCCGCATCGCGGCCGGTGAGATCGTCACCATTGTCGGCCCGAATGGCTCGGGCAAGTCGACGCTTCTGCGTGCGATCCTGGGGGCAGTTCCGGCCAGCCATGGCAGCGTCAGCCGCGCACCCGGCCTTCGGATCGGCTATGTCCCGCAAAAGCTGCATATCGACCGTACGCTGCCACTGACGGTGAATCGCTTCCTGAACCTGCCGAAGCCCGCCAGCCGGGACGAGCGTGGCCGCGCCCTGGAGCGGGCGGGCGTATCAGACCTTGGAGAGCGGCAGATGTCGGCTCTGTCCGGGGGACAGTTCCAGCGCGTCCTGCTGGCCCGGGCGCTGCTTGGCGAACCGCAGCTCCTGATCCTCGACGAAGCGACGCAGGGGCTGGACCAGCCAGGCTCCGCTGCCTTTTACGAAGAGATCGAGGCCGTACCCAGGGAACTCGGCGCTGCCGTCCTGATGGTCAGCCACGAGTTGCACGTCGTCATGGCGGCCAGCGACCGGGTGATCTGCCTGAACGGTCACATCTGCTGCGAGGGTGCGCCGGAACACGTGGCCAGCGCGCCCGAGTACAGGGCGTTGTTCGGCACCGGCACGCGCGGCACGCTGGCGCTGTACCGGCACGAGCACGACCATGCCCACGACCCCGAGCACCACCACCACGACCACGCACACGGTCACCCCTGATGGACCTCTTCGATTCGTTCCTTGTTCGCGCCGCTCTGGCGGGACTTGGCGTGGCCCTCGCCGCCGCTCCTCTCGGTTGCTTCGTGGTCTGGCGCCGCATGGCCTATTTCGGAGACGCCACCGCCCATGCCGCGATACTGGGCGTCGCTCTGTCGCTGGCGCTGTCGATGCCGGTCTTCGCGGGCGCCTTGATCATGGCGCTGGTGATGGGGTTTGCTGTCACGATGCTGGCGAACCGGGGCATGGCGGTTGACACCGCGCTGGGCGTGATCGCCCATTCCTCGCTGGCCTTCGGACTTGTCGCGGTTTCGTTCCTGACGGATGTGCGCGTCGACCTGATGGCCTTCCTCTTCGGAGACATCCTGGCGGTCAGCCGCACCGACCTTGCCGTAATCTGGATCGGCGCCGCTCTGGTCACCGGCCTTCTGGTCTGGCGTTGGTCCGCGCTTCTGACCGCCACACTGAACGAGGAATTGGCGCGCGCGGCAGGCGTGGACGCCCGACGCGAACAGATGATCCTGACGCTTGCCCTCGCGGTCGTCGTGGCCGTGGCGATCAAGGTGGTCGGCGCACTTCTGATCGCCGCCCTCCTCATCATCCCCGCCGCGACCGCGCGTCCCTGGGTCTCGACGCCTGAGCGGATGGCGTTCGTGGCGGCAGGGTTCGGATCGGTCGCGGCGCTGGGGGGACTTTGGATGGCCTGGACGCTCGACACTCCGGCGGGGCCGAGCATCGTCTGCGTGGCGGCGGGAATGTTTGCATTGACGGGGCTCGTCCGACGCTAGAATGGGCGCGGCTCCAGTCCGCCGCAAAGAGTCAAGCGTCGGAAATGCGTCCCTTGGCGTCGGTATCTCTGGCGGACGGCCGGGTTCCCGTGGCGCGGATCAGCCGGGCATCCGCTCGAATGCCTTCACTTCGGGATCGATTGTGTCCCATGCAAGGCCCCGGATTCCGTACGTAAGAGCCTGCGGTCTGAACTGGCCCGGGTTGTCCAGGCTGCCCGCGTGAACTGCAATAAGGTCTGGCATAGCCGTGAATGTCAGATAGATTGGCGTCCCGCATATCCGGCAGAAAGAGTGAACCTTGTCATTACCGCTATCTGCGGAAACGTTCCATTCCGATGCCTTTCCGGTAATCCTCACATCGGACCGCTGCGGGAAGGTCAGATAAGACCCATGCCCGGTCCCGCTTCGCTTCTGACAATCGGTGCACTGGCAATGGTTCTCGAAGATGGGCTCACTTGTGGTTTCATATCGGATGGCGCCGCAGGCGCACCCACCCTCGTAAGATGTCTGGATCATTCAGGTCCTCCAAGCTCGGGAAGCACCGGTTTACGGTCAAAGATCGAAACCATGGCCAGTTTCGAGGAAGGACTTCATGCTCGAAAGCACCTGCGGCCAGCCCTTGCTGATGCCGTTCAGCATACCGCTTCCAGGCTGCAGGTCTTCATGAGCGACGGTCAGCTTGACCACATCACCCTGCGCTTCGATGTCGAAGGCAACACGGCTGTACTGTTCCGGATCGTCCTTCTGGCTTTCGTTCGCCCAACTGATGACCAGCCGCCGCGGCGGATCGCTTTCAAGGACTTCTCCCACAAGATCGACGGTGCGCTCTTCATCGGTGCGGACATGCTGCCAGCCGGAACCGGGCTGCCAGTCTTCCGAGACATTCTCATGTCCCCAATACCGACGGGCTACGTCCGGCCGGGTGATCGCCTCGAACACCTTCTCGGGCGTCGTCCGGATATAGGTGACGTAGACGAAACTGGCGGATTTGTCGGTCATCTGTTGTTCCTTTCAAGTTCCTGCTTGAGATCGTGAAGAAGGCTCAAGCGTCCTTCCTCGAATTTCCGAATCCAGCGCTCGTAGACTTCGTAGAGCGGAACCGGATTGATGAAATGCAGCTTCTCGCGCCCGCGGCGGACCGTACTGATCAGATTGGCCTGTTCCAGAAGCCCGAGATGCTGAGCGACGGATTGGCGCTTCATGTCCATGGCCTCGCAGAGCTGTCCGAGTGTCTGGCCGTTTCTGTCGCAGAGACGGTCGAGCAGTAGGCGACGGTTCGGATCTGCCAGGGCCTTGAATACCTTGTCGCCATCCATGCGCGCCTCCATCCGCAATAGGAACTATATGCAGGTATTTACCTGCACGTCAAGACATGTAGGCAAATACCTGCATATTTGCGCACATTTATGGACGCACGCTTCAAGAACTATGTGTTCGCCGGATTGGCAATCGCCGCATTCAGCGTGAGCTGCAAGTTTGAGAAAGGTCCGAAACCGGCCTGCTCTAGCCTTCCATCGCTTCCAGTTCGTCGATGAAGCACGAGATCATCGACAGCCCCTTGTCCCAGA
>CAZRNL010000031.1:0-5954 GCA_964601395.1 uncultured Silicimonas sp.
TTGGTTGATGAGGGCGCGGACGATGGCGACGCGCTGGCGCTGCCCGCCGGAGAGTTGACCGGGACGCCGCTCCAGAAGCTGGTCGATCTGCAGGAGCTTCGACGCGCCGTCGACGCGGCGGGCGATTTCTTCCTTCGCCATGCGCTGGTTTTCCAGCCCGAAAGACAGGTTCTGGCGCACGCTCATGTGCGGATAGAGCGCGTAGGACTGGAACACCATCGACAGCCCCCGCTCGGACGCGGGCACCGTGTTGACGCGCTTGCCCTTCAGCACGATGTCGCCCGAGGTCGGATCGTCCAGCCCCGCGATCAGGCGCAGGAGCGTGGACTTGCCGCAGCCCGAGGGACCGACGAAGACGACGAACTCGCCGTCCCCGATCTCGAGGTCGATGCCGTGAATGACGTCTACCGGGCCAAAGCTTTTCCGGATCTGTTTCAGCTCAAGCGCATGTTCGGTCATTTCAGCCCCGTCGTGGCAATGCCAGTTGTGATGAACCGCTGAAGCCAGACGAAGACCAGCGTGATCGGGATGAGCGACACGACCGTCATCGCGAGGATGTAGTGGAAGTCAGTGTCGAATTCGCCCGCGTACTGGGTCAGGCCCAGTTGCAGCGTATGTTTCGCCGGGTCCGAGATCAGCACGATGAGCGGCCAGAGGAAGTCGTTCCAGCGCCAGATCACGCTCAGGATCGCCAGCACGCTCAGCGCGGGCAGCGACAGGGGCAGAACGATCCGCCAGAAGATGCGCCACTCGCTGGCGGCGTCCATCCGCGCGGCCTCCAGCAATTCGTCGGGGATGGTCAGCATGTATTGCCGCAGCAGAAACACGCCCGTGGGCGTCGCCGCCGCCGGAATGATGACGCCCCAGAGCGAGCCGAACATGCCGAAGGACCAGACCACGAAGAACAGCGACACCAGTATGATCGAGGACGGGATCAGCAGCGTCGCGATGATCAGGATGGTAAAGGTCAGCCGTCCCCTGAAGCGGTATTTCGACAGGGCGAAGGCCGCCATGGCGTTGATCAGCAGCGTGATGACCGTCGCCGTGACGGTGACGAAGACCGAGTTGAAGAGATAGATGCCGAAGGTGAAGTTGTCCTGCCCGTTCCGCTTGAGAAGCGGGTCCAGGTAGTTTTCGGTCGCCACACGGATTTCCTCGGACGGGGTCAGCGTGGCGCGCGGCACGCCGAAAACCGCGTCCGGATCGTTTACCGGCGCCACGTCGGTCACGCTGCGGGTCGGCCCCGCCTTGAACACTTCCTGTGTATCACCGTCTTCGGACTCGTAGATCCAGATTTCCTTGGAGCCGACGCCCTCGATCGGTTTCTCGATCTGCGCGATGGGCATGACGCGGGTGTCGAAACTGTCGATGGCGCGTTCGGGCTTCAGCGACGAGACGAAGGTCCAGAGTACCGGCACCAGGATGATCAAGACCCCGAAGACCAGATAGCCGTAGGCCAGGAAGTCGCCGATGCCGAAACGCTCGGCACGATCCTGGCTGCCCGCCGTGCGGCTCAGGAAGCGGACCAGCCGCGATGGACTGCTCGAAGGGGCGGTGCTTGTGCCGTCTTGCATCTTTCGCTCCTCAGAAGTCCGACTGGCGGCGTGTCAGCCAGAGCTGGAAGAAGGTGAATACCGCGATCACCACCGCCATCAGCACCGATCCCGCCGCACCCTGGCCGTAGTCCGGCCGGTCGCTTGCGAATGCCTCTTCATAGATGTTCTGCACGACCATGAAGGTCTCGCGTCCCGGCCCGCCGCCGGTCAGGAGGTAGACCTCGTCGAAGATCTGAAAGCTGCGGATCAGCGACAGGACCAGCACGACGGTCAGCGTCGGCATGACCAGCGGCAGGGTGATCCGCCAGAACGCCCGCGACGGTTTGGTGGCGTCCATCTTGGCGGCCTCGTAAAGATCGGAGGGAATCGCCTGAAGTCCAGCGAGCAGGATGAGCATGTAAAAGCCCATGTGGCTCCAGCAGAAGACGAAGACCAGCCAGGCAAAGGGCCAGCCGGTGTTGGGCGTTACCAGCCAGTTGATCGGGCGGTAGTTGCCGAAGTCGAAGACGGAGTCGAACTGGATCGACAGAAGCAGCACGACCGCTGCGATCCCGAAACCGATGATCGCGGCGCGGGCGTAGGACTGGTCGCTGGAAACGATCCAGAGAAGAGCGGCGGCGAGGACGACGCCCAGCCAGAAGCTGCTCTCGTACCCGAGCAGGCTGAGCGGGTTCGACCAGGCGACAAGCAGCGCGAAGATCACGGCGAATAGCGTGGTCCAGGCGACCGAGGGCGTCTCGGACGATCGTAGCGCACGCTCGCTGACGACCATCAGGACGACGGCCATCAGGACCGTCATGACCATGTCGAACCCGGTCAGTCCGGCAAGGGACGAAAGCTGCGCCTGAGTGCCGCCCACCATCTCGTTCAGGACGCCCTTGCGGTGCAGGACCCAGTTCCAGATGTTCGCGATGACGACCGGCGACAGCATGACGGGATAGAAGAACATCGCCCGCCAGAAGCCGCGACCCTTGATGTTCTGGTTCACAACCAGGGCCGTCACGAGCGCGATGACACAAAGGATCGGCACCTGGATCGCCACGAACCAAAGCGTATTGAACATGCTGGTCCAGAAGTTGTAGCCGGCGTTGGAGCAGGTCCGGGGATCGAAGATCGTCTCGCAGTTGAAGATCTCGGCGTAGTTCGCGCCACCGATCCATGGCCTGTCGAACAGCGCGATCGAGGATCCGCCGGTCATCGAGACGTAGAAGTTCAGGATCATCGGCGCGAACGTGAAGAAGCCGAATATCACCATGTTGGGCAGAAGAAGGGCGTAGGGCACTCCGGCCCGTCCGAAGACGCTTTGCGCCAGTTCGACGGGAAAGCCTACCAGGTCCATCAGGAAGTTCGGGATTTGGTAGAGTTTGTAGCGCCGGTGCGACAAGAGCCAGATAGCGCCGCCCCCGATCCAGAGGACGCCGACGACGGACATCATTATTCCTGCAAGGGACATGGGCGCGACCTGTCGTCAGAAAAGGAAACCGGGGGCGCTTTGGCCCCCGGCCGTATCGTGCGAGGTCTACTTGTTCGCGTTGGCCGCGAGTTCTTCCTCGATCTTTGCGATCGCCTCGTCCAACGTCAGGTTGTTGTTCATCGCTTCGGAGACGTACTGAACCGTAGCGTTGAAGATGGTGAAGTTTCGTGGATCACCCTGAAGGCGATAGGCCTGCGGAGTTTGCGCTGCCGCGTCCGCCGCCATTGCCGTGAAGGCGACAAGACCATCGGACACCGCTTCGCTTGCTCCGGCGGAGGCGTAGTCAAGACCCTCGGCCTGCAGCTTGGCATTCGCCGGGATGGCATAGGTGCGCGTGTACCACTCGCGCGCCTGTTCGTCCGCGCCCATCCATGCCACGAACTTCGCCGCCGCTTCCTCGGAGGCCGCGTCTCCCGAGGTCAGGGCCACGATGCCCGCGCCACCAGGCATCACGCCGCAGCCCGCCGGGCCGCACGGCACAGGAACGACAGACCAGTCGAACTTGTCGCCGACGTTGTTCTGGACGTTCGAGGTGTTCCACGAGCCCGACATGTAGAAGGGCACATCTTCGCTGAAGAACATCTCGTTGCCGTTGGCATACTTGCCGCCCGAGACGGCGGGCCACACGTCAGCGGGCATCAGACCCGAGGCGTGCCAGTCCAGCATCATCTGGCTGAAGGTCTTGAAGCCTTCGTCGACGATCAGGTTGTTGTCGCCGTCGAAGTAGGCGGCGCCATAGGACATAGCCGGACCCGCCATGCGGTGGCCCGAACGGTCCATCACCATGCCGGCATAGGAACCGGTGGCGTCCATGACCGCCTGGGTCGCTTCCGCCCAGTCTTCCCAGGTCGCGCCCGGAGCGGGAATCTCGACGCCAGCCTCCTCGAACATGGTCTTGTTCACGTAGGGCCCGGTCACGGTCATCTCGGAATGAAACCCGTAGATTCCGCTTTCGCGGCCTGCGCGGTACCAAGGCAGAACCGCCCCGTAATTCGCTTCCCACTCGGCGGCGTCGACATAGGGTGTGAGGTCGACCATGTAGGGCGCATGCGTGCCGAGGTTGGTCGTCATCACCAGGTCGGGGCCGGTTCCGGCATCGATCTGAAGCGTCAGCTGGTCGCGGATCACGTCATAGCCGACGAGGTTGAAGTTGAAGTTCACGTCCGGATTCTCGGCCTTGTAGCGCTCGGCCATCTCGGCAAGGATCGCAGCCTTGCCGTCGACGTCCGAGATCATGAAATCCAGATCGACAGCGAAGGCCGCCGTGGCGCTGGTCAGGGCAACCGCCGAAACGGTTCCTGCGAGAAATAGATGGGGAATACCCCGAAGTCCTTGAAACATTTGATTGTGCCTCCCTAACACTGTTTTCTGCGGCGATAGTGGTAAACGAATCTGGTAGCGTCAACATGGATCAATCTGCGCCGGAAGGGACCCCCAAAATGAAAGAAGACCGTGCGTTGCCGAAGAGAGTCGGCCCCGGTACGGCGCTTGCGTTCTGGGAGATGACACCGGCGGTGGAGGAACACTTCCCCGGACAGGCGCGCCCAATGCCTGACCGCGTGACCTACCGATTCGTGAACGGCTGGGTGGATACGGGCGATCTTCCCTGCCGCGAAGCGCTGCTGGCGTCAGTCGGCACGCGCCGGGTGGAAAAGCCCTCGGGGCCTTTCAATGAAGTCTACTGGGGCGCCGATGGTGAGGATGTGGATTTTTCGCTGTTCCGGCATCGGCCGAAGCTGATCCGCCGCGGCCTGCGCTGCCGGATCACGCCCGCGTCCGCGGGACGCCTTTGCCTGCGCGTGACGACCTGCGGAGGGCTGAACCTCTGGCTTGGGGACGTCCACGTGGCGGCCTTCGAGCCGTTCCGGCGGAACACGCCGCAAAGCGCCGAGGTGACCCTGGACCTGCCGGACGAATGCTGCGAGCTGACGGTCCTGCTGGAAGACCTGCACGAGCGCGACACGATGTGTTTCTTCTCGCTCGTTCACGTCATGGGACCGGAGCTCGAGATTTCGCTGTCCGAGGGCATCGACGCCAGGGCGATCGGCGAGACGGCGAAAGTGCTGGAGACGCTCAGAACCGACGCGGTCTACGCCGAACACGGGACGGTGCGTCTGGTTTCGGACCGACAGCCCGCGCATCCCGTCAGCCTCGAAATCGGCGAACCCGTTCCGTTTCCGCGCGGCGGCATCACCAACGACCCGGGACGCGGTCCCAGGACCCTGCCCGTGACCTTCGGGCCGGGCGCCACGGAGGCGGATCTCTTCGACGTGGCCTCGGTGCCGGCGGGGTGTCTGTCGCTGGATATCGGTGCCGATGTGCAGGGCGCGCGGTTGTCCCGGCGGCTTGGCTTCACGAACCTGCCGGAGCCCACGCAGATCTCCGGATCGCTTGCGGACCGCAAGTCCGGGGCGGCGGATACCATATGCGGATATGCCGCCTTCGATCCATCGGTCGCGGCGCTGCTGGCGATCAGGGGCCAGGCCCCGGACCGGGTGACGCGCATCGTCGAGGCGACGCTGACCACCATTGAGGACCGCTACGACTGCTCGGATTTCTCGATCCTGCCGATGCTCCGGCTCTGGCGCGACGCGCGGGACACGCTGGGGCCGGACCTTCGCGACAGGATGCGCCGCGCGTTCCTGGACTATCGCTACTGGTATGATGCGCCGGGCAACGACGTGATGTGGTTCTGGTCGGAGAATCATGTCCTGTGCTTTCACGCCGCCCAGATGATCGCCGGCGGATTGTTCCCCGACGAGACCTTCACCACTCATGGCAAGACCGGGCGCGAGATGTCGAACGAGGCGCGTGCGCGGCTGATCCGCTGGTTCGATGCCATCGACGAGGACGGGCTGTGCGAGTGGAACTCGGCCGCTTACTATCCGATCGACTTTCTTGGCCTGTTGAGCCTGCACGACATG
>CAZRNL010000031.1:5964-16340 GCA_964601395.1 uncultured Silicimonas sp.
TCGATCAGCCCTACAACGTTGCCCGCAGGTTCGCGTCGCTCGACCACATCAGCGGGGGGCGTGCCGGCTGGAACGCAGGGGCGGGCCTATGAGAAGGAGTTGCTGGCCGGGCCGGTCACCGAGCTCGGCAGCGTCACCGCCATCGCTTTCGGAGGCGCTTACTGGCCAGGCTATGACCGCGCGGCGGCGCTGTTCTGTCTCAGCGACTATGCGCCGCCCGAAGGCGTCGCGGCTCTGGCGACGCCGAAGGCAGGCCAGACGCTGACGGCGCGGTACACGCAAGGGTTCGGTCATGCGGGCAAGCTGACGCTCTGGAAATCCGCCGGTGTCCAGCTTTCGACGGTGACCGGCCTGAAGACCGGCCAGCACGGGCATCAAGCCCACGTCATCGATGTGCAGTTCGCCGCCCATCCGATGGCGCGGCTCTGGATCAATCATCCGGGCGAGCTGAAAGTCTGGGGTGAACGGCGGCCGTCGCTGCTGGCGGGCAACCATGTGATGCCCGCCGTGGCGCAGCACGAGGCGACGGCGCTGGTGATCTACGATGTCGACCGGGACTGGACGACGCTGGGGCTGACCCAGCTCTTCGCGCCGCCCGATGCGTTCGACTCGATCACGCCGGCCGCGGGATGGACGTTGTTCCGCGCCGGGCAAGGCCGCGCGGCCGTCTGGTGCTCGGACAGGCTCTCGCCGGTCGTCGGCCTTTACAAGGGGGCCCTGCACCGCCTGCGGTCGAAACGATCGGGCTGGATCGTGGCCCTGGCCTATCCCGACGAGACCGACAGCGACTTTCAGGCGCGGCTTGCCCGGTCCGAGCCGGTCTTCGACGCAGACGATCTGACGCTGGGGGTTATCGACCGGGCGGGCCGCCGCCTGTCGCTGGGCTTCGATGACGACTTTCGCGTGGACGGTGCGTCGCGGCCGTTTGCGCCGCTTTCAACCTCGCCGCATGTCGGGCCCGATGCCGACAATCTGAGGCCATGGAGTCCGGTGACGTGACAGATCTCGACACCGCACTCGATCTGCTAGGCCAGGGATTCCGGCGTCTGAAAGGGATCGGCGACGTAGAAGGAGCGCCGGACGACGCCATCCTGTTCGATGAATGGGACTGGGAGGTGGGCGTCGGACTTTACGGGCAGTTCCGCGATGCCGAAGCCCGGAGCGACGCCCGCGCGATCAAGGCACTGTCGGAGTGGTACGACTGGCAGATCGGGCGGGGACTTCCCGTGCGTCAGATCAACTCGACCGCTCCCATGCTGGCGCTGGCCTGCCTTGCGGGGCAGGCTGGGCGCGCTGACTGGCGCGCGCTGTGCGCGGACTGGGCCGACTGGCTGGTGACCGAGTTGCCGAAAACCCCGGAGGGCGGGTTCGAGCATGTCGTCAAGGAAGGCCGAAGGCCGGGCCAGCTTTGGGATGACACGCTGTTCATGGCCGTCCTCTTCCTTGCGCAGACCGGGGTCATGACCGGCCGGAAGGACTTGATCGCTGAGGCGCACTACCAGTTCCTGGTCCACATCAGGTTCCTCGCCGATACCGAGACCGGCCTGTTCTTCCACGGCTGGACCTTCGAGGGACGCCACAACTACGCCCGCGCTCTCTGGGCGCGCGGTAACGCCTGGGTGACCGTGGCGATCCCTGAGTTGTTCGTGATCGCGCCGCCCTCGGACCCGGCACTGGCACGCTACCTGAAGACTGTCCTGTGCAGCCAGGTCGAGGCGTTGGCGGGACTCCAGTCCGACGACGGCATGTTTCACACCCTGCTGGACGATCCCGCGTCTCCGGTTGAGGCCTCGGCCACGGCAGGCTTCGGCTACGGCGTTCTCGCGGGGCTCCGGCAAGGGCTTCTGCCGGAGGACGCCAGGGCCATCGCGGACAGGGCGCGCGGGGCGATTCTGTCCCGCATCGGGTCGGATGGGGTGCTTTGCGATGTGTCGGACGGCACGCCAATGGGCCATGATCTGGACTTCTACCACCGGATCGGAAATGTCGCGGCCCCCTTACGGGCAGGCGCTTGCCAGCCTTTTTTTCATGGAGGCGCGTCGTCAGTCCTGAGCTTTCCCGAAGCGGTCCGGGCGGGGCGACTAAACTTTTACGCTTGCGCTAACAATTGCCACAGGCTTTACAATCTTTCGGCAAGTCGCTAAGGAACATCGCGCAACTTGCAACAATAATTGCAGATTTGTAATGTCTGCAAAAAAGCGTTCTTAAGGGAGGACTCCAATGAAACGCATCACCACTCTTCTCGCTGGTGCCATGATGCTTGCCGGTTCGGCAGCAATGGCCGAGCGTTATGTCGTCATCACGCACACTCAAGGCACCGACCCGTTCTGGCCGGTCGTCGAGAAAGGCGCCAAAGACGCCGGAGCTGCCGTTGGCGCCGACATCGAGTACAACTTCGACGCTTCGGGTGACATGGCCGGCATGGCCAAGCTGATCGAAGCCGCCGCCGCGTCGCAGCCGGATGGTATCGTCGTGTCGCTGCCTGACGCCGCTGCCCTCGGGCCGGCAATCAAGGCCGCCGTCGATGCCGGCATCCCGGTCATCACGATGAACTCGGGTCTCGAAGCATCGAAAGAGGTTGGCGCGCTGATGCACGTCGGCCAGCCAGAGCTTGACGCCGGCTTCGCCGCGGGTGCCCGCGCAATGGACGAAGGCGTGACCAAGGGTCTCTGCCTGAACCAGGAAGCATTCAACACGGCGCTGGTCGACCGTTGCACAGGTTACTTCAACGCCCTGGGTGCCGAGCTGAACCAGATCGACGTGTCGAACGACGTCACGCAGATCGAAACCCGTACCGCAGCAGCACTGCAGGCCGATCCGTCGATCGACGGCGTTCTGGCTGCCGGCCCGCACGTCTGCGAAGCCGCCGCCAAGGCGATCGATGCCGTCGGTGCCGACGTCCACCTGTCTTGCTTCGACCTCAGCCCCGGTGTCATGGACCTGATCGAAGCCGGCAAGGTTGCCTACACCATCGACCAGCAGCAGCGCCTGCAGGGCTACATGCCGATCATCGTCCTGCACCTCTACAACGCCAACGCCGGCCTTCTGCCGGGCGCCAACATTCCGTCCGGTCCGGGCTTTGTTGACAGCTCGAACGCGGCTTCGGTGAAAGAGCAGGCCGGAATCAACCGGTAAGGGCCGGACAGCCTCCGCGACATGAGGACAGGTGGGGAAGCCCGCCTGTCCTTTTTTCTAACCAATCGGGGAACCTTGGGGATTGGACATGGCAGAGAAAAGCGAAGCCGACCGGCTGAAGCAGGAAACCTGGCTTCAGCAAATGATCAGAAGGCCGGAGATGGGCGCCTTCACCGTGATGGCCATCATCGTCATCGCATTGTCCATCGCTTCGGAAGGCAACGCCTTCAACGCGCTGGGACTGAAAAACAACGTCGCGATCATCGCGCAATTCGGCATCATCGCGACCGGAGCGGCGCTTTTGATGATCGCGGGCGAATTCGACCTCTCGATCGGTTCGATGATCGGCTTCGCGGGAATGTCCATGGCGATGATGATGAAGTGGGGGCTGCCCTTCGGGATGGGCGAAGCCACGCCCTTCGCGGCTTTCGTCATCACGTTGATCATGACCCTCGGCATCGGCTGGCTGATCGGAACCATCGTCGTCCGGTCCGGTCTGTCCAGCTTCATCGTCACGCTCGGCTTCCTGTTCTTCCTGCGCGGCACGACCGAGGTGACCTTCCGCCTGATCAACCAGTCGACCCAGATCTCCGGCCTGCCCGACTACAAGGAGACAAGCTGGTTCGCCGAGTTGATGGGGGGTGAGGTATTCACGTGGTTCTACGACCTGTGGTTCGCGCTGGGCGGAAACCTGAACCGCCGGGACGAACAATGGGTGACGGGCTTCGATGCGCGTTTCCTGTGGTGGATCATCATCGCGGGCGCCGCCTGGTTCGTGCTCAGCCGCACGCAGCTTGGAAACTGGATCTACGCCACCGGCGACAACAAGGAAGCGGCCCGCGCGAACGGGGTTCCGGTGAACAAGGTCAAGATCGGCCTTTTCATGTTCACCGCCTTCTGCGCCACGATCTTCGCCGCCTGCCAGGTCTTCGACACGAACACGTCGGACGCGGCCAAGGGCAACCTCAAGGAACTCGAAGCCATCGCAATCGCCGTCGTCGGCGGCACGCTGATGACCGGCGGCTTCGGCTCGGTCCTCGGGGTCATCTTCGGTGCGATCACCGTAGGCCTCGTGTCGAACGCGGTGTTCTTCATCCCGTGGATCGACGGATCGTGGTATCGTGTTTTCCTCGGCACCGTTCTTCTGGGCGCGGTCTTTGCGAACGAACGCATCCGCAAAGCCATCACGGGAGGGATCTGAGCCATGTCACAGCCGTATATGCGGGTTGAAAACCTGGTCAAGAAATTCGGTCCCTTCTCGGCGCTTCGCGGCGTCAGCCTGGAAGTCTATCCGGGCGAGGTTCACGCGCTCCTCGGCGACAACGGCGCAGGCAAGTCGACGCTGATCAAGATTCTGGCCGGCGTTCACGCGCCGACCAGCGGGCAGATCTTCGTCGAGGACAAGCCCGTCGTCTTCCGCTCGCCCCGGGATGCGACGGCGGCCGGTATCGGCACGGTCTACCAGGACCTTGCGCTGAACCAGCTGATGAGCGTGACGCGTAACTTCTTCATGGGGCGCGAACTGAAGGGGCCGCTGGGCACGCTGAAGATGCGCGAGATGGACAAGATCGCGCATGACGAGATGCTGAAGATCGGGATCGACATCTCCGATCCGCAGCAGGCCGTCGGCACGATGTCGGGCGGTCAGCGTCAGACACTGGCCATCGCGCGCGCCATCTATTTCGGTGCAAAGGTTCTGATCCTGGACGAACCGACATCGGCCTTGGGTCAGAAGCAGCAGATGGAAGTGTTGCGGACGATCAAACGGGTGCAGGGGCGTGGTGACATCGCCATCATCTTCATCACCCACAACGAGATCCACTCGAAGCTGATCGCCGACCGCTTCACCTTTCTCAGCCTTGGTGAAGTGATCGGCAGCGGCACGCGCGAGGAACTCGCGGGCGACGACATCCGCCGCCTGATGGCTGGCGGCGCGGAAATCGAAGACCTCGCCAAGATGCTTGAAAGAGGCTGAGACCGGCAGGGTTTCAGCAAACTGATCTGCAGGAAAACGTGGGCAGCCAGAGGCTTATCTGGCCGCCCATCTTGTTTCTGTGGAACAGACCGTTCCTTCTGCGGGGACAATCTTCCAAGAAAGCGCCACGTTCCGGCCCTTAAGAAATTCGACATTCAGTCAGGTAACGAACGGTCGTTCGACGAGGATTGAACACTTGCCACCCTGGATGCGACATATCCTTCACTCACCAAGCGGCTGGCTTGTGGTCGGCGCTGTGTGCGCAGGCGTGTCGCTGTTGATCGGCTATCATCAGGACCAGCAGAGCGCAGATCGCGCCATGGCTCAGAAGGCGGGTCTGCCGGATCAGGTGCTGATCCAGGATTTCACCTCCGGCCTTCATGACAACCTGATCGGCGAGGTTCGCGTCCTGGGCGAGATCCGTGCGGATGACAGCATTCTTCTGAATATCGGTTCGGATCCGTCTCCAAGCTGGCTACGGATGACGCCGATCTATCCGGTCGGTCGCGATACGCTGCCATTCGCAGAGCAATTCCTGGCCGCCGACCGCGGCGAACCCCGACGCGTCCTGCGCCGTGATGCGTCCGTGGACCTTGCGCAACGGGCACAGGCGTCGCGGGACATTGGCGCACAGGCGCTTGCCTTCATGGTCGAGCCCGCCGACAGCGCCGAGGTCTCGCCGCCGAGCGGACCTGAAACCCGCTATGACGTCATTGCGACCACCGACGCGACCACCTTGATCCGGCTGGAGGGCAGACTGGTTTCGGACTCGGGGCCCTACTCCAGCGCGGCTGACGCTGTCCTGGCTTCCGGCCCATCGACGAGGACCGGGCAACTGATGATCGAACCGTCAGCCTTCGCACGCGACGCGCTCGACACGGACCCCTGGTTGGATCATCTGCGCAGATGGTTGATGGCGCTTGGGCTTCTGATCGCCATTGCGCCGTTATCGGCACCGATCATCATTGCCTTGGTCGAGGGGCGTCCGAAACCTTTGCCGGGACCTGTGGAAGTTCCTTCAGCAGGGGCCTTCCCGGCCATCCGGGCCTTTCAGCCGATCGCGACGCAGGACGAACTGAGACGGGAAGAGGAATTCGGTGTCGTGCAATCCCTTGCTCGCGACCGCATCGCCCGTCTGGGAAGTGCTGCGCTGGGCAGGATCGGTCGTCTCAGAAGTCGACGTTGACGCCGGGAAGCTTCAGTTCCTTGATCAGTTCGCGCAATTCCTGGCGTGCGGCGACGTTCGACAGGTTCAGGTTCTGAACTCCGATATCGCGCAAATCCAGAAGCGTCAGACCGCGCGGGAACAATTCACGGAAGATGACGCGCTCGGAAAAGCCCGGTGCGACCCGGAACCCGATCCGCTTGGCCAGCGCATCGACGGCCTCCTGCATCTTCTGCTTGTTGTGCATCGCCTGCGCGCCGACGCGGTTGCGGACCACGACCCAGTCGATCGGCTCCAGCCCTGCCTGGGCGCGCAGCTGCCGCGCGTTCCATACCATCTCGGCATAGACACTGGGTCCGAGGATCCTGTTGGTGCGAGGGTCGATATGGGCCAGCAGGTCGAAGTCGATGAAACTGTCGTTCAGGGGCGTGACAAGGGTGTCGGCCAGCGAATGCGCCACCTGGCTGAGCCGGGTGTGCGATCCGGGACAGT
Organism: uncultured Silicimonas sp.; assembly: GCA_964601395.1. GTDB lineage: Bacteria > Pseudomonadota > Alphaproteobacteria > Rhodobacterales > Rhodobacteraceae > JAVJUV01. The sequence goes on from CAZRNL010000031.1 coordinate 12,732, forward strand.
CGATCAGGATGAACTCGACCTCGCTCTCCAGCCCAGTGACCGCCGCCGACAGCCGCTGGTCATAGACGTTCTCGCCGGGGGCGAGTGACTCGGGCCGGATGTTCGGCAGTTCGCGGTAGATCGGGCAGGGCAGGTCCAGCCCTTCCGCCGCCATGAAATTCTTCCGATTGTCGACGTAACGCCCGAAGCTGCGCTGCCTGAGGTCGAGGTCGAGCACCCCGACCACATGCTTCATGCGCACCAACGCGGTGGCGATATGCATGGCGACGGTGGACTTGCCCGCCCCGCCCTTTTCGTTCCCGACGACGATAATATGGGCCACTGCTCGTGCCTCTGTCTTGTGGCGGGCCTGCTCCGCCGGTTTGGGCCACTATATGTTGTGTAACCGGCTAATAAAAGTGCCGGATGCGCTTGACCAGTGGTAAAAAGATTATCTGTGTCGCGGAACCTTCATAGCGCCGCCAGCCGGACCTCCTGCCGGGCGATCAGCGTTTCGATTTCCGCGATGGCGGCCCCTGTCAGCTTCGGCCCCGGCGCGCGCACCCGGTCGTGCGCGATGGCTCCGCGCCGGGCCAGGATGTACTTGCGGACCGCCAGGCCAAGACCCGGCTGGCTCTCGTAGCGCACCAGCGGCAGGTAGGCGTCGAACACGTCACGCGCCGCGGCCTCGTCGCCCGCTTCCATCAGGCGCACCACGTCGCGCATCATCTCGGGATAGGCAAAGCCGGTCATCGCCCCGTCCGCGCCGCGGATCATCTCTTCCAGCAGGAACTGCCCGCCATTGCCGCAGAGGATCGAGATCCGCCGCGCGCCCTTGTCCGAGGCCGCACGCAGCGCCGCGATCTTCTCCAGTCCCGGCCAGTCCTCGTGCTTCAGCATCACCATGGTCGGGCAATCGGCAGCGATCTTCAGGATCACCTGCGGGTCGATCACCACGTTCGTCACCAGCGGGAAGTCCTGCAGCACCCACGGCGCGTCGCCCAGCCGCTCGGCCACGCTCAGAAAATAGCCGACGATCTGCGCGTCGGTCTTCAGCGAAGAGGGCGGCGCGACCATCACGCCCGCCGCTCCCTTGTCCATCGCCACCTTCGACAGCGCCTCGATTGCGGCAAAGCCCGGCGCCGAGACGCCGACGATCACCGGCACGCTTGCCCGCGCGCAGACCTTCTCGATCACCCGCGCGCTTTCCTCCGACGACAGCTTTCCGGCCTCGCCCATGATGCCGAGGATCGTCAGCCCGGTCGCGCCCTTCTCGAGGTAGAAGTCCGTCATCCGGTCAAGGCTGGCCTCGTCAAGCGCGCCGTCGGTCAGGAAAGGGGTCGCGGCGATTGTGAATACGCCGCGGGCGGTCTCGTCGAGCATGGGTCAACTCCTGTGGTTCAGTCCGAGATAGATCCGCCCAACGGCCAAGGCAACCGCCGCCTGACAGGGCTCGACCACGGGCAGGCCCGTCGCGGCCTCGATCTCGGGGCGGTATTCGGCCATTCCGGCGCAGCCCATGATCAGCACGTCCGCGCCATCGGTGTCGCGCAGCACCGTCGCCACCACGATCATCCGCGCAAGCGTCCGGTCCCGGTCGGCCAGGTCGAGCACGGACAGCCCGAGCGGCCGGTCGCCGGCCAGTCGGCCCATCACGCCCATCTCTTCGAACGCCCTCAGGTGCCGCCGGACCGATGCCTCGCCTATGGCGATCACGCCGAACCTCTGCCCCAGCGTCAGCGCTTGCGTCACCGCGCTTTCACGGATGCCCAGTACCGGCACCGCCACCTCGCGCCGCAGCTGCGCCGCACCGGGGTCACTGAAACAGGCGATGACGAAGCCCGAGGCATCCTCCAGCGATCCGGCCAGACGGCAAAGCGGCTCCACCACGCCCGCCACATGGGCGTCCGTCTCGATCCCCGGCGGTCCCTCGGGCAGGGTCAGGCAGCGCACCGGATGGCCCCAGGCCCGCAGCGGCTCGACCGCGCGGTCGAGCCCCTCGGTCACATGCACCGAGGAATTGGGATTGATGACGTACAGCGTCATGCGCCGTCCCTCGTGGCCGATTGAACCTCGATCTGATAGCCCTCGGGGTCGCGGAACACGAAAGCGCGAATGCCGATCGCGTCGTTGGCGAAAAGGCGCGACAGGTCGCTCAGACCGGCACCCTGCGCCCAGTCATGCCAGGCGTCCACATCCGGCACCCGCAGGCAAAGCTGCACGCATTTGGCCTCTTGCCAGTCGTTCATGCCCCGCGCCTCGTCCACCAGCCCCACATGCGCGCCCTCGGCCAGCCGGAAGATCTTGGCGAACCCCTGGTCGATCACCAGCGGCAGGCCAAGCACATCGCGGTAGAAGGCCTCGGCCCGGGTCAGGTCGCGGTAGTAGAGAAACGTGATCGCCATGCCGGGCAGGGAAGGCGGGCTCACTCCGTCGCCTCGCGGTATTCCCGCGCCGGCTGGGCGTCGCTCGTCACGCCCAGGCCATCGCGTGCCAGCCAGCGACCGTCGCCGAAGGCCCCGACGAAAGCGCCGTCCTCGACGATTGCCTTGCCGCGCAGGAACACGGTCTCGGGCCAGCCGGTCACAGTGCGGCCCTCCCATGGATTGTAACCCACGTTGTCGTTCAGATCGTCGGGTCCGAAGGTGACCCGCCGCTCGGGGTCCCAGATCACCAGGTCCGCATCGAAGCCCGGCGCGATGTCGCCCTTGCCCTCCAATCCGTGCACGCGCGCGGGCTGAAGGCAGTTCAGCCGCACGAAGGCCGCGCCGCCCAGCTTGCCGCCCGACATCATGGCGTCGAACATCAGCGGCATCCGCACTTCCAGCCCGGGCAATCCGTTGGCCATCTGCGCGAAGGTAGCGCCCGCACCCGCCGACAGCTTGCCGCTTTCGTCATATCGGTAAGGCGCGTGGTCCGAGGACACCAGCGACAGCGTGCCGTCCGCCAGCCCGTCCCAAAGCGCCTCCTGGTCGGCTTCTGTCCGCTGCGGTGGCGAGCACATCCATTTCGCGCCCTCCGCCTCCGGACGGTCCAGCACGGTTTCGTCCATGAAAAGGTAATGCGGACAGGTTTCGGCCCAGACGGGAACACCCCGCGCCTTGGCCGCCCGCACCGCCGCGACGCCCTCGGCGGTCGAGATGTGGAACAGCATCACCGGGGTCGCGAAGAACTCCGCGAAGGCGATCAGGCGGCCCACCGCCTCGATCTCGGCCAGGCGCGGATGCGACAGCGCATGGTGCAGGGGCCTTGTCTTGCCGGCCGACAGAAGCCGGTCCTTGGTCCAGCCGATCAGCCCGTCATTCTCGGCATGGACGCAGACCAGCGCGCCTTCCTCGCGGGCGATGGCCAGCACGTGGCAGATCGCCCGGTCGTCCAGCCGGATGTTGTAGGTCGTGAAGATCTTGATCGACCGGTGCCCCGCACGGATCAGCGCCCTCAGGTCATCCGCCGCACCGGGCGCGGTCCAGTCGCTGACGATGATGTGGAAGGCGTGGTCGATCCCGGCACCCCGCTCCCCCCGCGCCTTGTAGTCGGCCATCGCGTCCGCCAGACGCTGCCCCCGTGCCTGCGCGGCGAAGCTGACGACGCTGGTCGTGCCCCCCATCGCGGCCGAGCGGGTGGCCGTCT
>CAZRNL010000032.1:0-16315 GCA_964601395.1 uncultured Silicimonas sp.
GAGGCGTATCGAGGACGACAAGATCGTAGGTCGAGAGCATTCCGTCCGCCATCAGACGCTCACCGAGTGCATCCCAGAGCTTCCAGGAACGCGCCGCCATCCGCCAGACAGGGACCTGAAATTCGGCCCAGTAGAGGTCAAGCTGAGCTCCAATCAGGTCGATATTCGGCCAGTGGGTCTTCCGGACTAGGTTTGCGGCGGACAGGTCCATCGCTTGTGCGACCGTCTCCTCGAGGGGCAGGGGGCTTTCCCCCCGATCCACGCGGATCTGGTTTTCTCGTCTCAGATGTTCTCCATAGTGGCGTGCAAGCATCGGGAAGACGGTTTCCCACTCGTCGGCCACCTTGCCTCCGAAAATCGACGTCATGCTGCCCTGACTGTCGAGATCGACAACCAGCACACGATAACCGTCAAGCGCCGCAGACATAGCGATATGCGCAGCCGTGGAGGTCTTGCCGACGCCGCCCTTGAAGTTCGCGACCGTCAGGATCTTCGCGGGCAAAGCTTTAGGACGATATGGAATATAGTCCCGGTTGGAAGACCCTTCGGCCGCAAAAAACGCACGAAGACGTAGCACTTCGTCAAGTGTGAACCATTTGGCACCAGCTTCGGTCTCGGTAAGACCTTGGGGCAGGCTAGGGTTCAGCCTAAGCACTCTGCGAAAATGCGCCGGTGCAACAGGAATGAGATATCTGGTAATTTCCCAAGTGGAGAAGCGTCGAAGTTTTTTCTGCCCGGACTCGTCCAGACCCCGTCCAGCAAGATCGTCACGCCCTTGTCGACAGGCTTCGGCGATTGCAGCGAAGCCGCTGGTGTCAACGGGATCACCTAGAATGGAAAGGGCAGCATCGGGCGCTATGCCGTGATAAGGAACACGAGGGTAGCTGCTCACTGGTTTTCTCAATATGCCGTGTTTTTCCTAAGATACCAACAAATGCAGCACATGGAAGGAAAAACGTCATCCAGCCTTAATTTTCTAAGCGAAAGCTGCCTTTTCGGATCTGTGTGGTTCCAGTCAACTCGACTATATCTGTTAAGTTCTGTTATTTTTAGTTAAGGAACTAAATTGAGTCTGTAAATGTTTGATTTAGAAGTAATTTTCGATCTCTTTTGATCTCTTGGTGATTCCGATCCCCCGAAAAAGCGACTCCGAAGCCACGTCCATGCGACTCTGATCCCCCGAACCGGGCTGGGCTCGAGATGAAGTTGTGGATAACTTGGGTGTCAATGAAACAACGAATCTTTTCCAGGGGCGTTCGGAGCGGGTCATGAGCAGGGCAGGGCGGGTTGCACCCCGGATGGATGACTTCTTTGTTTGCGATTTTCTGGGGGCATCGCCCAAGCACGATCTTGCCTCGATGGAACACCCGATCTTTTCGCTGGCAACACGCCCGGATCGACGCATCCTGAGTTACCGGCACAATGATGTTGAGGTGACAGTTACACCGAGCGTTCGGGGTCGTGCCACGATCTTCGATGCGGATGTTCTGATCTTCTGCATCAGTCAGTTGATGGCAGCGCTGAATGCTGGCCGAGGGGTGAAGCGAACTCTGACGCTAACGGCGCATGATCTTCTTCTCGCCACGGGACGCGAGACAAGTGGAGACGGATACCGTCGTCTTCGAGATGCGTTCGAGCGGCTTTCCGGCACGAGGATCACCACCAACATTGTCACTGGAGAGCGCGAAGTCACCGCTGGTTTCGGCCTGATCGAGTCTTGGGAAATCGTCCGCAAGACACGGGCTGGGCGGATGGTATCGGTCAGCGTGACGCTCAGCGACTGGTTGTATCAGGCTGTGCTCAATCGAAGCGTTCTGACCTTAAACAGAGACTATTTTGGGCTTCGAAAGCCTCTCGAGCGGCGGTTGTACGAGTTGTCTCGCAAGCATTGCGGGGCCCAGAATATCTGGCGGGTTTCGGTCGAGACACTTCTCAAGAAATCGGGATCCACCAGTCCGCGGCGCGTGTTCCGGGCCATGCTGCGCGACGTGATCGTCCGTGACGGCTTGCCGGATTATCGGCTGCAGGAAGAGCCCGGAGACATGATCGCCGTCACCCGGAAGGATGTCGTGGTCGACGCCGGGCGCCTGCATCTCGCGGTGGAAACGCTGGAGAAAGCCCGACAGATTGTTCCGGGTGCGGATATCTATGCGTTGGAAGCAGAATGGCGCGCCTTTGCCGCCCGCCATTTGCCCCGCTCGCCGGACGCTGCTTTTCTGGGATGGGTACGCCAACGGGCTGGTGACTAAAAATTGCGGCGTGACCTTACTTTGGCCGGCACGGCTCTTTATGATTTGAGGGGATCACAGGATAGACTCCGTATGACTGCATGATAGACGATCGGGAAAAGGGAGAAGGCTGAAATGGCGGCGACCGCACTGATCGCCTGGCCGGTGATTACGCTTATCCTCTTTGCTGCATTAGGCCCTGCGCGCGGACTGATTTGGTCAGTAACGGTGGGCTACCTCTTTCTGCCTGAAGCCTACGGAATAGATCTTCCCGGCCTTCCGCCGTTCGATAAGGGGTCTGTCCTGTCGTTAGGGCTTTTGTTGCCGGCGTTGATCTACTGGAGGAAGGTTCATCGCGTGCCAGTGGCCGATCCGCTATTCAGAATTGTCATGTTCTTCTGCATCGTCGTAATGGTACTGGGGTATTACGGCACCTACCTGCAGAATACAGTGCCCCTGGTGAACGGCCCTGTCGTGCGCAGCGGCATGGTGCCGAGGGACGTGATAAGCCTGACGTCGAATGCGGTGCTGTGGATCATACCGCTGCTTCTCGCCTGGCGGTTTCTACGCACCCCGGAGGATCATCGCCAATTATTGATCGCGGTGGTCATTCTAGGCCTAATCTACACACTGCTTATCCTGTTCGAACTTAGGATGGCACCGCAACTCAACAAGTGGATCTATGGCTATTTCCCCCATTCCTGGCGCCAGCATCTGCGCGGCGGGGGATACCGTCCGATCGTCTTCCTGCGCCACGGGCTTTGGGTCGGGTTCTTTCTGTTCTCGGTGGTCCTGGCAGCCATGGCGCTGAGTCGGGAGAAAACCCCGGCGCGTCCGCTTTTGATACTGGCGGGCATCTGGTGTTTCGTTGTCCTGGCGCTGAGCCGGAATCTTGGTGCAACACTGCTGGCAGTTGTCTTCCTGCCTGTAGTGCTGACTCTCGGACTGAGGATGCAGATCCGAATAGCCTCGTTCGCAGCGCTTGTGTTACTGAGCTATCCGCTGTTGAGTCAGGTCGGCTTGACGCCCGTTTCCAAGCTCCTGGAAATTGTCCAAGCTCGTTCGCCCGAACGTGCGGAATCACTTCAATTTCGTCTCGATAACGAGCAACTGCTGCTGGACCGAGCGATGGAGAAACCACTTTTCGGCTGGGGCGGCTACAGTCGGCAGCGGGTCTTCGACGAGCGCGGCCGGGACCTGACGGTGACGGACGGTCTCTGGATCATCACGATCGGGCAGGGGGGCTGGGTCCGCTACCTAACGTTCTTCGGGCTGCTCTGCGCGCCGATTATGTTTCTGCGCCGCGCGGTGCGGCGCAAGCCAATCACCCCGGCCATTGCCGGCATGGCGGTGATCATGGCGGCCAATTTCATCTACATTATCCCAAATTCGACCCTTAGTCCGATTGCCTTCCTTATGGTGGGCGCCATGGCGGCCTATGTGCTTTACGGTGCCGCCGAAAACGAAGAGCCCTCAGCGCATGTCGAACCGGAGCGGGGAGGCGGCACGCGCTACACGCGCTTTGAAAATAGTAAGGACGAACGCACCGTCCGACCGTTGACGGTGCGACGGAGGCCGAACTGATCTTCAGCCGTCCGCCCGGACTTTCAGCTTGTAGAAGCGCAGTCCTTCGAAGCATTCAAACTCATAGAGCTCTTGGAATTGCGTGTCTTGGAAGACGTTTCTCAAAGCCTTTCCAAAGAAGCGGTTCCCGTCGTAGCTGGCCTTGTCGCATTCGCCGATTTGGGGATGCACAATATCGGGCAGAGTGGCGTAGAATACCGTGCGACTGAATCCTCCATGGTTGACATATTCGCCAACCTGATGCCTATCAGCCCGCGCCATCTCTATCCAGTTTAGCCCGAGGAGGTCGTAGATGTGCCCATCGAACGTCATTGCAACGCCGCCGGCGGGCACAACACCTATCGAAGGGTCACCCGGATAGGTGTTCAGAATATTGCCGATGGCACGGCCCTGCTCGGCAATACGGAACTCGTGCTCGTACCCGCCCTTTTCGGTGGCAAAACGAACTGATGTGGCGATCAGAACGGCCAAAGTGATCATAAGCGGAACGGCAGGTTTCCTCAGCGCGGCGGGCAGATAGGTATAGATTCTATAGAGTGCCAGTGCCGCCAGAGGAAAGAATACCGGATAAACAAAGAGAAAGAACCGGAAGGAGCCAAAGTGGTCGCCGCCGATCAGCACGTAAAGCATCATCCCGCCTAAGGCGGCAAGGATGGTAAAGGCCCAAAATGCGCGGAAGGCTCGCCCTGTCCGGATGACAAAACCGGACAGTAGTGCCAGAAAGATCATGCCCGCGTTGAGCGGAGACTCAAGAAACTGCAAACCGTACCGCAGCCCCTGAATTATCTGGGAGATGTGATCAGTCGAAACCTTCGAATAGTAGGTGTTCGGAAAAATGTCCCCAAAATAGACGAGACGGACCAGCGCTACTCCCCCATAGCTCAGGACCCCGAACAGAGCGCCGGCGAGCGCCATCGCGCGAAGTCGGGCGCCGTCAGTCTGGAACACGAGGCTGAACAGGACCATAAGTGCGCTGAAGCCCAGGACGACGGCGATGCCTTCGGGTCGGGTGGCAGCCATGAAAGCCGCTATGAGCGCAAAAAGCAGAATCGGAGGCCTGCGACGGATATCTTCGCCTGTTGCGAGGCTTGACGCCAAGACCCAGAATGCGCTGCTGCACAACAGCACCCAGAAGCCAAAATCCATCAGGCTCCAGACCACCCATCCGAAGAAGGCTGGTAGAGTCAGAAATCCGAACGCGACAAGAAGAGGAGCGATCTTGGCAGGCGCGCCTGCCAGCCGGAAAGCATGTTCGCCATAAAGCATCGAGATCCAGATAATCGCCCAAGCAATGAAAAACCCCAGAGCGGCGAGCGTTATCTCGGGGCTGGCCGGCAGGAGATAGGCGCCGGCATTGATGGCGGTCCAGAGGGGCGAGGTTGATCCTTCGACACGTTCGCCACCAATATTGTAGACGTAGCCATGCCCGGCCGCGATGTTCTCGGCGTAATTCAGTGTGATGTTGGCATCATCGAATCCGATAGTCGGATCGAGAACAAAGAATGAGAACAAAGATGCTATCAGCGCACAGACAAGTGCCAGAAGGGGCGTGTTGCCGCCCATACCCGTAATCGACATGAACTAGAAAACACCCCACTTTACACTACATCAAGTCTGTCACGATTCCGTGGAAATCCAAAGGTAATTCAGTTTCAATGCTTTGGATCGAGCTCCCAGTTTCCAAGAATATCGACCTCGTACTCATCCCGGAGACGTTCGAGGTCGCTGGCCAAGAGTTGCAGGAGTGCGCTTTCCTCTGTTCCGGAAAGCGCAAATCGCCCCTCAGCCCTCACCTTGGACTTTCGGAACCGGCGTCGTATGGCGTTGCGCAGGCCGGAAGGCAGAATTAGCTTGGTGATGCCGATCACAAACGGAACATTTGTCAGCGTCCTCCAGGCCGGATTGACATCCATCCGATCCCCTGCGGCGTTGCTTCGAGGCAGGTCATGAGGCCCCGGAGGGAGATCGAGGAAATCATAGAGTTCATTCAATGTCGCGACCGGCTCGGCCTGAAGTCTTTCAAGTGTCAGGTAATGAAGGTTGCCGGCCGCGCGGGCTTCGGTAAATGCGTCGAGTTGCCTAGCATACTGCGAAGTGACCACGTTCACCAGTGACACACCTGCATCGAGCGCGTGGTCCAGCCGTGGACTGACCTGTTGGCCGATCTCCTTGCGTGCTGTCTGCACGTGACGCGCATGGCTTTCCATTCGTCGCAGCGGATGGCGCATGATGTAGATCAGTTTGACCGATACGTCCCCATCGGACGTCATCCGCTGCCAGACATCCTGTGCGAAAGGGGCCTTCGTGTAGTCCGTCGATGCTTCGAGCCGGTAGCGATGAGTACTGGGATTAAAACTGAAAAGCGTATCGAACCAGTCGAAGCCGCGCTCCCAGATATCGTCAAACGCGAAGAAGCCTGGCTCCTTGTTGGACGCAGCCGCAATCTGAGGATGCCTGGCCAGAATGTCGAACAGGGTCGTGGTGCCGGATTTCATCGCCCCGATGATGATTACGTAATCTCTTTTCGGCATATGCGTTCAGCTCGGAATGAAGCGGTGCAAAACCGCAAGACTTGCGCGCAAGACATCCTTCAGCCGAGCTTCCGCTTCGGCGTCGGTTTCGTCACCCAGGATAGGCGTCGTCAAGCGCACCAGCGCGCCGTCCGTGCGTCCTGTTCGAATGCCGTCGACCATCAGCCAGTATTTGGCAGCGATGTCCCAGGCGATTTTCCGGCCCTTCTGGTCGAACCAGTAGTAAACCATCATCCGCGTTTCACCCTTCTGGATGATAGCGCGGTTGATCATGAAGGGGCTTTCCCATCCCATCTCGTCCGTGAGGTCAGTACGATCGAGCCAGGAAATTTCCCAACCTCCGCCCGGCAGGCAAATCTCGGGACTGTGGACACCCCCCTGACTCTGATCGGCATACCAGGCCGAAAAGAACTCGACCGAAGCCCCAGCGCCAGGCTTTGTCAGGTTGATCGAGTAATAATCGTCCGCGCCAAGCACATTTTCGACCCTCGTTGAAAGCGCCCTCGCCGTCCCCTCCTGGCGCCACTCGCCAAGCTGGCGCGGGAACTGCGCGAAGCTGTCACGGTCGATAGCGATACCAGTCCGATCGGGGGCTGCCACCTGCCAGCCGACCGTGCTTCCGATCATCAAAAGCGCGGTAACAACCATCGCGGGCGAGGCTTGCAGGAAGCGAAGTCGTCCGGCCTGTGCGACAAGCCCCTCGGTTTCGAGATCGAGCGCTTCGGCCAGACCCATCCGGGAAGGATGAAAGAACAGCATGATGCGCGCCAAGCCAAACAGGATCAGGATGCACGCAATGAAGATCACCCAGCCTTCAAAAAAATGGCTAAACCCATCGACCCACGTCAGACCCCATTCATTGACGATGAACCCTGCGATTGCGATACGCAAAGAATTCATGAAGATTGTGATGGGCGCAGCCGAAATCAGCAGTACCGCCTTATGCCAGATCGGACCGCGATAGAGCACGGCAAAGATATAGCTGAAGGACAGGATCGGAAAAAGGTATCGCAAGCCTGAACAGGCTTCGGCAACATGCAGCTTGGTCACGCCGAGATCAATGATATTGCCGTCCAGAAATACCGGGACTGACAGCAGACGCAGGAAGAAGACACCAAGTTCCGAGGAAACGAACTGAAGCCAGTTCGTCATCTTGTGGAAGATGACACCTGGAAGCGGCAGCATGTAGACCAGATGCAGAACCGGCGGCCAGAAATGCTTGCCGGTTGCCCAACCGAAACTGACCAGCAGAATACCGCCGATCCAGAGAATTGTGGCGTACGCGACCAGGTCGGAAATGTTAGCCAGTTTGCCAAGCGATGCCAGAAGTAGCGCGGCGACAATCACCATGACACCCACCCAGCGGTTGCGCTTGGGCCCCGGTTCGACGGGATACTCCCTGAGCTGCCGCAGGAACAGGAGACCGGAGAGTAGCGGTATCAGCGGCCCGTGACTGTACTCCGGCAGGCTCCATGCAGAGAGTAGGGCGTCGATTCCGTCCTCAAAGAAGAGGATTGCACCAAGAACCGCTACGAGAAACCAGAACAGACCGGGGGTAATCCAGCCGTTCAGTCCTACCTTGGAGTCGTTCGCCGTCACACTCGTCATGGATCCAACACTCATCGCTGCAGCCCCGGAGGTATAGCAGACCGCCTCAGGCAGCCTATATGTATGGGATAAAGTCCACTAGGGCTGTAGTGAATAGGACACGCCGCCTTCGGAGATCGGTGACATTAGTAGATTGGTGGCATTATAAGATACCGGTACGATTATGAGTTCAGGAATGATGATTTGGACTGATAGTGACGCGGAACGGGCGGTGATCGTGAATGTTCCGGACCGCGCTTTTCTGATGGAGAACATAGCCCGTTACTTCGATAATCGGCAGGGCTTCACCGTAGCGACAATCAACCTCGATCACGCGGTGAAGCTAGCGAGGGATCCGGCCTTTCGCACCGCCTATGCGGCGCATAGTCATATCACGGCCGATGGAAATCCAATCGTTTGGCTTGAGCGGCTTTCGGGCCGGACAGATATCTCTTTGGTGCCGGGCTCCGAACTGATTGCGCCCGTGGCGGCGCTTGCCGCGCAAAAGGATGTGCCCATTGCGCTTTTCGGAGCAACTGAACATTCCCTGACAGCTGCCGCGAGGGTGCTGGAAACCCAGAACCCAGGCCTCAGGATCGTCCTCGTACTCGCTCCGCCGATGGGCTTCGATCCGGACGGTGCTTCCGCAGATGAGATGATAGCGCTGCTCCGGGAGAGCGGAGCGCGGCTTGTCTTCCTCGCCCTTGGCGCACCGAAGCAGGAACGCTTCGCGGCTCGCGCCGCGGAGACGCTGCCCGAGACCGGGTTCCTGTCGATCGGCGCTGGTCTCGATTTCATAGCCGGTGAACAGACGCGCGCACCGAAATGGATCCGCGCGATAGCCGCCGAATGGCTCTGGCGGCTTTTCGGAGATCCGAAACGACTCGCCTCCCGTTATGGCTTATGTATCCTTGTCTTGCCCAGACTGACACTCAGGGCACTTGCTCTGCGGCGCCGGACTCGGGAGGCCGTATGAGTATCGCGGTCATCATCATAAATTACGGCACATCCGATCTCTCCATCGCCGCAGTCGAAAGCGTGCTCGTGCGCCATCACGGACGTCGGGAAGTTGAGGTTCATCTTGTCGACAATGCCTCGCCTGGAGAAGATGCGGAGATCTTCCGGACAGTCCATGCTGAGAGAGGATGGGGTGCGCGCGTCACGCTCCGGCTGGAAACTGAGAATCACGGGTTCGGGCGCGGCAACAACCTAGTTTTCAACGTGCTTGCCGCCCGCGCGACCCCACCGGATTTCGTGTTCCTGCTGAACCCGGACGCAGAACTTGAGAACGAGGCGATCGACATTCTGGCAGGAGCGCTGGAAACGGATCCCTTGGCAGGCGTCGCGGGGGCGGGGATCTCTTTTCCCGACGGACGGCCGGCAGTGGCCTGCTTCCGGTTCCCGAGCTTCCTGAGCGAAGTCGTGAGCACGATCGACTTCGGCCCCTTTTACCGCCTGCTTCCGACCGGGCGGGTCTCGCTGCCGCCGGAATGGCCGGAAGGTCAGGTTGACTGGGTGGCGGGCGCTTCGATGATGATACGGTTCCCGGCCTTGAGGGAGGTCGGTTTTTTCGATCCGGATTTCTTCCTGTACTATGAGGAAGTCGAGTTGATGCAACGCTTCAGGGGCGCTGGCTACAAGACGCTTTATGTTCCCCGCGCACGGGTCCTGCACATCGCCGGGGCCGCGACGGACGTGAGCTCTCACGATCCCAGCCCGAAGCGGCGACCAGACTATGTTTACGATTCCTGGCGAATGTACTTTCAGAAAGTTCATGGGCGCGGTTATGCACTGGCTACCGCTGTGACGAAAATGCCGGCAGCCGCTCTGAACTCTGTTCTTTCCCGGCTGAGACGCAAACGCCCGGGTCACCCCGTCGGGTTCTACCGCGATCACTGGCGTCTCGTGGTGCGACCGCTGCTGACAGGAGCGGCGAAATGAGACATTTCGAGCAGACTCTCCCGAACGACGATGGCGCCCGAAACATGAACCCTTCTGGAATTGGATTCTGGGCCCTCGTTGCGGAAGATTTCCACACGCATAATCGAGATTGGGTCTCGCAGGGGTTCTGGGCGCTTTTCTGGCATCGCTTCGGCAACTGGCGCATGGCAATTCGAGTAAGGCCATTGCGTTTGCCGCTGAGCGTACTCTACCGGATCATGTTCAAGCTCTGTGAGTGGCTGGGCGGTATCTCCCTGCCTTACACGGTCATCGTCGGCCGACGTGTAAAGCTCGAGCATTTCGGAGGCATGATCCTAGTCGCGCAGGAAATTGGAAGTGATGTCATCGTTCGTCAGAATACCACTTTCGGGATCAAGCATGTGAGCGATTCCACCGGCCGACCGGTCATCGGAAGCGGTGTCGACGTGGGTGCCGGGGCGGTCGTGCTCGGGCGTGTCAAGGTTGGGAACAATGCGGTGATCGGTGCAAACGCCGTGGTCGTGAAAGATGTGCCAGAGGGCGTGGTGGTCGGTGGCGTTCCCGCAGCAGTTCTGTCCAGCTCGGCACCATTGCGGGACGTTGCCGATTGAGTGAGGGAATTGCCGCTGTCGCGATTGGCCGAAACGAGGGAGATCGGCTGAGACGCTGCTTGGTGTCGCTACAGGGGCAGTTTTCTCTGGTTGTCTATGTCGATTCGGGTTCGAACGACGACTCGGTCGAGGCGGCGCGGATAGCCGGAGCCGAGGTAGTGGAACTGGACCTCTCCGTTCCCTTTACCGCTGCTCGGGCCCGCAATGCGGGTTTTTCCCGGGTGAAGGAAATCGACCCCAGTTGTGAATTCGTCCAGTTTCTAGACGGAGACTGCGAACTGGACACAGGCTGGATCGCCTCGGCACGCTGGGCGCTTGAGGCCGAGCCGGAACTTGCCGTTGTGTGCGGTCGGAGGCGAGAACGGTTCCCCGACGCCTCGATCTGGAATCGGCTGATAGACGCGGAATGGGACACACCGGTGGGCGAAGCCAAAGCCTGCGGCGGTGATGCGTTGATGCGGCGGGCTGCGCTGGAACAGGTCGGTGGCTATCGCGAGGATCTGATTGCGGGGGAGGAGCCCGAAATGTGTTATCGGATGCGGCAGAAAGGCTGGCGTATCCGACGAATCGATGCCGAGATGACTCTGCACGACGCAGCGTTGACCCGGTTCAGCCAGTGGTGGAGGAGAAGCCGTCGCGCGGGGTACGCCTATGCAGCGGTTGCGGCGCATCACGGCGACGGCAACGAGCGCTTCCGCCGGGTTGAAGCACGCCGGGCGCTGATCTGGGGTGCAGCAATTCCGCTGATCGCTGTCATCGGCGCGCTTTCGACAACGCCCTGGGTCCTTCTTGTCCTGCTGGCTTGGCCGCTGCAGGTCCTGAGGCTAGCTTTCGGAGGGACGCCCTTTGCACGGGCTGTATTTCTCACCCTGGGCAAGATTCCGGAGGCTCTGGGCATCCTCGGATACTGGAAGAGCCGCTTCACCGGAAAGCGGCAGCGGATCATCGAGTACAAATAGTAATCATCCGGTCGGCAGAAGCGGCTGGATCGTCTCCCAGTGGAAGCGGAGGAGCAGGAAAACCAATATGGCCGTGATTAAGACGAACAGCGCGTCGTGCACCGGGTCCCAGCCTTTGAACGGCCTGATCACCCAGATCAGCACAGGGTAGATCAAAAGCCAGGTGACTAGCGGGGCCACGATCGCACCGAGTAGGCCGTAGTGGATTACACCGACAACGGTGAACGCGAGCAGGAGAAGTGCACGCGAAGTCATAAAAAAGGCATATACTCCGGATCGGCCGGCCGAGAGCGGAAGGCGTTCGTAGCTGAGCGTGATCAGTTGTGGCAGCGACATCAGCGCTATGAGAACCAGGATGGGACCGCCGCCTTCGTAGCGGGGGTCGTACATGACCCGTACCATCAAATCGCCAATCAGCCCGAGGAACGCAGTGCCGCAGACAAGCGCGAGGCTCAAGAGATAGCGGGCCCGGTTGATTCTTCGACGATTGACCACGCTGTCCCCTGGCGGGCGGCGGGAATACAGCGGAAAGATCACGGCATCATTGAGCCTCCGCGCGAACTTGAGCGGCACCATGGCCAGAAAGAAGCCGATG
Organism: uncultured Silicimonas sp.; assembly: GCA_964601395.1. Lineage (GTDB taxonomy): Bacteria > Pseudomonadota > Alphaproteobacteria > Rhodobacterales > Rhodobacteraceae > JAVJUV01. Next base: position 12,016 of record CAZRNL010000032.1, read on the forward strand.
TTGTAGATCGCAAGCTCTTCGAGTGTGACGTACTTGCCGAGGACGGCCCGGTCGCCATGTTGGATGAAGAACGAGGCCAGCGTCGCGATGAAGACGTACTTGCCGAAGCCAAAAAGTTCCTTGGCGGCGGCCTTCTCAAAAACAAGCCGGTTCCTGAACTTTCCGGGCAGGGCGACATGGGAAAGCACCGTCTCCGCGGCAGCGCCCACGGCTGTCCCGACAATCAGGGACCACACCGATTCGAACCACCATGCCAGAGCGATCATTACCACGATGCCGATTGCCTGGGTGACCAGAGCCAAAGCGGTTAACCGGCCAAGTGCGATATGGCGCCCGGCAGTCGCCATCCGAGTGGAATTGAAACCCTGGATAATAGGAATGACAGCAGCGAAAGCGAGAAGTTCGGCCAGTTGAGGCGCGTCGTAGAAGCTTGCCATGGGCTGGGCAAGCAGAAACACGGCAAGCCCAAGCAGTATGCCGCGCACGATCTGAAGCGTCCAGGCGGTGTTGAGAAACACCGGGTCGTCGCCCCGTGCGTTCTGCACGATCGAGCCGCGGATGCCGAAATCCGAGAACATCGCTACGCCCGCGAGAACGACCTGAACGAGCGCCATCAGACCGAAAGCCTCTGGAAACAGAAGTCGGGTCAGGACGAGGTTTGAAGCCAAGCGGAGCACGTTGTGGCCCCCAAAGCTCATGGCAGTCATGAGCGAACCGCGCATGGCGCGCGCTTGATAGCCTTTGCCACTGAAGATGCCCAATAACCGCTGAATCACAAAAGATTGTCGCTTTGTTTCGCTGACTGCGCAGCCAGCACTAGTCAATGACGGTAGGGACGGCAATGAAATTACCGGAGCCGGTGCGGGTCGCCACTACTTTCTTGTAACGTGAGCGCATACTTCCATTTGGAGTATCCGACAGTGGCTCCACGGAAATGAGCCAACCATCCTTAGGTCGCGTTGATCAAACCGGTGACGCTTATTAGGGGCGCCGTCCGACTGACGCATAGGTGCGTCTTTGGCCGTGTATATGTTCCGCAGGTCCCTCCCAGACCGGCACTTCGCCGCGCTCCAGCCGCTCAATCTTGCCGGCATCCTGGTCAACGCAGATGACTTCGTGCCCGAAGTCTGAAAAGTAGACTCCCGAGACAAGCCCCACATAACCGGTTCCAATCATCGTGATGACAGGGTTTCGACTGATTGCTCTCCGCCCATGAGTACCAGGTTTGAGAAGTGGGGAGAGGGGGGGTGGAACCCGCCGCTCTTCGCGTTTAACCTATCGACGACGAGATCGGGGCTGCTGTCGTGAGACTGAGTTGATGGCATCCATACGTTTCAGGCTTTTGTTGCCGACACATAGTTGGCAATCTCCGCGACATTGGGCGGGAGAGCCGTCCATATCCATCTGGGACAGGGCTCATTGGCAGAACTTGACATCCTTGTGACAAGTGCACCGGTTATCACGGCGCCCGCCGCAGTATGGCTGGAGGCAATTGATTTGTCTGGGTTCGACGTCGGTGGCCCGGGCCCGGGCGAGATCTACGACCCGAGCTTTCACGAGATCACTTACATCTGGACAGTGCAGGGGGCGCCTCTTGCGCCGTACAACGCGCCCGAAAATATGGTTCCAGGCTGGAATAATCCGAACGTGACCTATGGCAAGCGGGCAGCATTCTGCTTCCCCGATCCCGGAACCTACACAATCGTACTTTGGGCTGTCGATGCGAGCGGTACCACGGGTACGACGCGCACCACTATAGTAGTGGTCCCAGCCGATAGCCTCTATCCCGGAGACCAGACCATCGTTCACGCCAGCGATGGCAATTTTTTGGGAGCTCCATCGGGGGCCGTGCAGGTCAGTTCGCTCTCCGCGCTGCAAAGCGCTATCCAGGCCACGAGTCTGCCCACGCGGGTGCTGTTCAAGCGCGGCGAGACCGTCTTGGACGTCAACCTGATCTCGCGCCCCAGCGGGTCGAGCACCGGGAGGATGGATCACGTCGGGGCCTGGGGCACGGGGGCGGCCCCTGTTCTGCGACCTCTGCCCTTCGACACCGGCAACATGATCACTTGGCGGTCCTCTGGACCAGAAACCCAGATCACGGTCGAGAGCGTTAAGATTAAAGGATATTGGGATCCGGATACGGAAACCGGATCTCTGGGCGGTGGTTCGCCGCTTCAATGGCGCGACAAGAATACAAGCGCGAAGATTCTTCTATGGAATATTGAAATCACTAACTTTGATGCACAACAGCTTTCTGCAAATAAGGCTCCCTGTGATGTGATGGTGGCCGATTGCGATATTCGAAACTGGCAGCAATACGGATTTTATTGTGGCGAAAATTCAGAAGGAAAGTTTGCATTTCTTGGATGTCGAGTGACTCAATCGCCCAATGCGTTAAATGGCGGCCCCAAAAAGGGGCTTTCTAATAATCATGGACCAATCCGCATTACATCATGTAAATGGATTGTCGGAGATCTCTGCGATCTCTTCTCAAATAACGGCTGGTCTGGTAAATATGACTGTCAGCCATGCCTCCGAATAGCCACTTCTCCTGAAGGAACTACAGGAACTACCATGAACTGGTGCAGGTCAGTTATGGAGAACGGTTACCAAATCATCAACCTTGAGGGAGAAAATGAAACTTCAGAAGACAACCCAGGAAATTTTGTTTTTGACCAATTATTGCTATTAGGCACGACACGGCAGCGCGCCAAGGGTGTGTCGATCCAAAAAGGTGGGACCACGCTACGCAACATCTATTATTTTCAGCCGGACGCCCCCCGCTATATCGGAGGCCCCAGCAACTTTTTCGACTTCACCGCGAACAATCCGAACGGGACCAATAACAACGAGCCAATCCGACTCTACAATTGCACGGCCGTGTCGCTCATTTCGGCGGCAAACGAAGGCAGTGGTGGGCCGATGAATTTGGTCGACGGTACCGGCAGCTTTGCGGATGTGACCATCGAGAACAACATTGTCCACATTCCCAACGGTTCTCTTCCTGTAACGGCTTCAGGGCCGCTCGACCTATCGGCGACAGTGCCAAACGTCACGCCGCGCTACAAGGGCGTGCAATACAACTACGAGCATGTGCGGGGGACGTTGGATGCGAGTATCCCTAACGGCGGTGACCTGAGCGTTCCCTATTCCAATTTGCTTGTTCGCGATCACAACGAACAGGGGCCGGGGACGGCAACAAACCAAGCCTACTGGCAAGCAATCGAGGCGATCGACACGCTGCATATGTTATCGCTCAATGGCGATGTGAAGCACGCGGCAAACGGCGACTTCAGGGTGTCTTTTGGCAGCTTGGGCGTAACGATCACCAACACCTCTGGTTCGAGTTGGAATGTGGGGATGAAGTGGTGGCTGGCGCTCGACCGAAAGACACGACGTGAAGTCGAGTTACCTCTTCAGACTCAGTTCGCAAGTCCACCCGAGGTACCCGTGGCAAAACCAGGGATTGGCTCACCTGCCTACCAGAGTGCCGATCGTGGTCTCGTCACGTACATGGACTTTTTCGGAGATATACGGCCTACTCAAGCGTCCATGGGCGCTATAGAGCCTTAACAAAATCTAAATCCTCTTCGCCCATCCCCCCGAGGAAAGCTTCGGAGCGGCGCTCCATTGTGAAGTCGTGAGCACACTCACAAAACGCGGCTGGGACGTGGACGACTGCGATCTCTACTAGAAGGTTTCCAGCTGATCCTGAGGACCGAGGAACACACGGCTACCACGGCGTACCGGCCAACATCGGGCCGGTGTGCCAATACGTCGAGCGCCGCCGAGGCGCTGATCTCAATCTTCTCGCTCCCGGTCTGGAACTTCGGCTACCGGGCGATCCTCAAAGGCTTTCTCGACTGCGTATTCCTGCTTGGTGTTCATTCAAGCTCGTTGACACCAGGTTCGCCCCAACCTGATGAACATCCGGAAACTCGCCGCCATAACCACCTATAGCGGCACGCGTCTGCGAGCCTTCGTCGTAGGCGATCCACCGCGCCGTCTGGCACGTCACCCGGTCCGAGAAGATGCGCTATCTGGCACTCTACCTACGACATGGACCGCGCGACCGGTGCGCAACGCGCCGCACACCTCGACCGTGTCCGCCGCGAGATGGAGACGCTTTGAGGGTATGCCTCAGGACCGATCATGCGTACGGCCCGCCTTCGAAAGAGCGGGCCGCATGGTCACCACCGGTTACACTCATCGGCTTCCTGGACTGTCCGTTGAACTGATTGTCATGTGTCAGCCTGCAACCAGGCCCATCTGTTCCAGCTTCAAGAGCACCTGATGGGCG
>CAZRNL010000033.1:0-16240 GCA_964601395.1 uncultured Silicimonas sp.
CCGGAGACCTCGGACAGCGAGTTCACCTGGGAGAATTTCCAGGCGTCCGTGAACAAGGATCTGGCCGACGTTCTTGGCAACTTCGTCAGCCGCGTGACCAAGTTCTGCCGGTCGAAGTTCGGAGAGGAAATTCCCTCGGGCGGCGTATGGGGTCAGGCCGAAGAGGCGCTGATCGCGCGGCTTTCGGAAGGACTGGAGCGCTATCAGGCGCAGATGGAGGCGATCGAGGTCCGGAAGGCCTCGGCCGAACTGCGCGCGCTTTGGGTCGCAGGCAACGAATACCTGCAGTCAGCTGCACCTTGGTCGGTCTTCAAGGAAGACCCCGAGCAGGCCGCCGCTCAGGTACGTCTGGCCTTGAACCTGATCCGGTTCTACGCGGTAATTTCCGCCCCCTTCATTCCGGACGCGGCAGCGAAAATGCTGAGCTTCATGAACACCCTGGACACGCACTGGCCGGACGACGTGACGGCCGCCCTGACTGCCCTTCCCGCCGGGCACGCCTTTGCCGTGCCGGAAGTGCTTTTCCGTAAGATCAGCGACGAGGAGCGGGAAGAGTGGCAGGGCAGATTCGCCGGTATCCGGACCTAGCTCAGGGCACCCGCTCTACGAAAACACGACCGGAACTTGCGGCTTGCGGTTCACCGTCAGCTGGAAAATGTCCGGGCGCGCGTAATGTCCTGAAACATCGAACTTGCGACGCGAACTTCGCGCCGCATCGACGTCGATATCGGTGATCAACAGCCCTTTCTCCCGATGCATCGGACCTGCCTGCACCCCGCCGAAAGGCTGATAGACCACCGCGTCGCCCGGATTTATCCATTCGTCTGCGTTGGGGAACAATTCGTCCCGATAGGGCACTGTGTCGGGGATGTCGGAGGCCTCGATTGCCGTCGCGCATCCGATCACCCAACAGCCGCCCTCACGAGCGATGTGCTGCATCGTCGCCAGCCAGGTCGCTCCACTGTCCCAGGTCGGTGCAACGTAGATGTCGATGTTCTGGGCGTAGAGCGCGCTTCGCGCGAGCGGCATGTAGTTTTCCCAGCATAGGAGAGCGCCAACCCGGCCAATCGCCGTTTCCACGACGTTCAGGGTCGAACCGTCACCGAATCCCCAAACCATGCGTTCGGGATTGGTTGGCATCAGCTTGCGATGGTTGTTCAGTAGCGTCCCGTCCGCGTCGATGATCGCGACGCTGTTGTAGAGCGTGCTTCCGCTGAAGGCGCCGTCCAGTTCCTGATGGCCCAGGACGATGACAACCCCGTTCTCTCTAGCTGCCTCTTTCAAGGGCGCCAGATCGTCGTTGGCAAGATTGACCGAATTGGCTTGCGACAACGCGAAGAGTTCGTCGGTTTTCGCCATGCCCGAACCAGGGGAAAGCCGCCAGACAAAAGTCGGATATCCCGGGAGCCACACTTCGGGAAATACGATCAGTTTGCAACCGCTGCGGCCAGCCTCGCCGATCAGTTCGATGGCGCGCTCGATGGTTTTCGCCTTGTCCAGATAGACAGGCGGTTGCTGAACGACGGCGATTTTCAACGAATTCACTCCTTGTCCAAAGAACAATGCTACTCCATCCGAAGGAAAATACATAGGATTGCATGAATCATAGCGAACGGCGTGTTACGCGAACTTCCCGGCGGAACTGGTCCGACGGGGTCATGAGCGTTTGTTCACAAGTATGCCGCGACATCGCGCCGCAAGGACATTCCGCCGGATGCAAAAGGCCTCTAACTCTGGGCAGACTGACAGCATGAATGGTCTCAATCCAATGTTCGATCAAGAAATGGACCCGGCGCTGCACACAGCCGCCCCGGCAGATACCGCAGCTGATGCCGAGCGGTCCGTGCGTCCGGCCCTGTGGCGCGGCTGGAATCGTCGCTGCCCGAACTGCGGTCAGGGGCCTATGATGAAATCCTACCTCAAAGTCCGAGAAGCGTGTCCGGTCTGTGATCAGGAACTCGGTGCACTCCACCGTGCCGACGACGGCCCGGCCTATCTGACAATCCTGATCGTCGGTCACCTGATGGCGCCCTCGATCATCTGGGCCTTTACCGCTTTCCGCCCTGATCCGATGATGCTCGCCTCGACGTTCACGGTCGGCTGCGTGGCCCTGTCGCTCTATCTTCTGCCCAGGCTGAAAGGTGCGATTGTCGGACTTCAGTGGGCCAAGCGCATGCACGGTTTTGGCCGAGAGTAAGGCCGGCGTGCCAGGCGAGGTTCCGGTTCGCGACGCGGCGACGATTATCCTTGTTCGCGATGCCGAAAGTACGCCTTCGGTGCTTGTGGGTCAGCGCGGAACCATGGCCGCCTTCATGCCGGACAAGTATGTCTTTCCTGGCGGTGCCGTGGACGAGGCGGATGCGCTTGTGTCGTTTCCCGAACCTCTCGGCGAGCCATGCCGCACCCGTCTTCTGAACCGTAGCCCGGTGTCGTCGCCGGAAGCACTGGCAGCCGCCGCGATCCGGGAATTGTGGGAAGAGACCGGGCTGCGCCTTGGACGGGAGGCGCACTGGACCGCTTCGGACGGCTGGAGCGATTTTGCGGCAGGCAACGTAGCACCTGACGCCTCTGCGTTACGCTTCTTCTTTCGGGCGTTGACACCCCCCGGTAGACCGCGCCGGTTCGACGCACGGTTTTTCATTGCGGATGCGGCCGCACTGATCGGAGAGCCGGACGATTTCTCGGCTGCCGAAGACGAACTGAGACACCTGCACTGGGTGCGGTTGTCGGAAGTCCGCACGCTGAACCTGCCGTTCATCACCCGGCTGGTATTGGGTGAGCTCGAGGCGCATCTGCCCGACCTTTTCTCTCCGAAGGCCGTGCCTTACGTGACAAACGACCGGATCGACAACGGCGTGATCTGGCTGTGACGCTCAGGCGGCGAAGGTCACGGCAAGAATGGACGCGGTCAGGACCACCATGCCGGCGATCTCGCGCCCGGTGACCTTTTCGCGGAACCAGAGCCACCCAATGATCAGCGAGAAAATCAGTTCGATCTGTCCGACCGCAAAGACATAGGCTGCGTTCGCCAGCGAAAAGGCCGCGAACCATCCCCAGCTTCCCACAAGCGAAAACAGACCGACCAGTGCAGCTTGCCTCCAGGCCCGCAACGTGGCGGTGATCTGTCCAGGCTCTCTCAGGGCCAGCCATACGCCCAACGCAATGGTCTGCCAGAGCGTCACGATGGCGAGTGTGGCGCCCCCTGTAAGGATCGGGTCGCCCGTCGCCATCTCGAGTGTCGCCCCCCTGTAGGTCACCGCAGAGAGCGCGAAGAATACGCCGGACAGAAGTCCGATCGCGGAAGCACGGTTGACGATGCTGCCGCCTCCTGGCGGGTCGGAGAGAAGCAGCACGCCACAGAATCCGATCGCGATGGCGACCGCCCCCCAGAAACTTATGACGTCACCCAGGATTGCCAGCCCCGCAAAAGCTGTCAGCATCACTTCCGTCTTTTTGAACGTGATGCCGACTGCGAAGGCCCGCAATCGGAACAGAGAGACCGTGCAGATGGTGGCGAGAATCTGCGTGATGCCTCCGGTCAGGGCATAGGCCCAGAAGTCCGGCGTAGGGACCGGCAGGTGCTGTCCCGTCGCCCTTGCATAACCGAAGACCAGAAGAGCTACGAGCGGCGCCGAGAACAGGAACCGCGCCCATGTGGCACCGGCAGGACTGAGCGTCGCACGGGAGAGAACCTTTTGCACCGCGAACCGGATGGTCTGCGCGGCGGCGGCGACGATGGCAAAGATGACCCAGAGTTCCATGCCCGCATGTGCCGCTTCGTCAGAGGCGGACGCAAGCTCTCCTTGCAAGTCGGTGGCGCAGTTTTCAGTCGCGTCGCCAGAGCGGATGCTCGACAGGGTCCTTTCGGCGGAAAAGATACCGCCGGAAAATCTCGCCATATGAACTGAAGACATAGCTTTCGTTCATGCGCTGATAGCGGAACGCGTTATCGCGGTAGAGCTTCGGAAGCCGGTACCAGGGAACGCGCGGGTGAACATGGTGGACGACGTGCAGGTTGTTGTTGAGGAACAGCAGCGCCAACGGCCCGCTATCCTCGATGATGACAGACCGGGCACGGGTACGCGTGTGCGCCTGGTGTTCGAGGAAGGTGCGTATCCTCAGCAGCGAAAGTGCACCGTAACAGGCGACAAGATAGCCACTGAATGGCATCGGCGACCAGAGAACCCAGAGAACGACGGGCAGCAGCATCGGGATATGCAAAAGCCAGTCACGGACAACCGTTCTATCCGTCCTTGCAGCGCGGACTTCCGAAATCAGGAATGCGACTGTACCGACCAGAGGACCGAGAACAAGCCGTCCCGCCAGAGTGTTGTTGGCATTTAGGACAAGACGCATCGGCGATGGCAGTCTGCGCCATGTACCTGCATCAAGATAATTCGACTCCGGGTCGTCGAAGGGATCCGTCAGTTCGCTGTCGAAGTGGTGCGCAAGATGGGTGGCACGGAACCGGAAGTAAGGGATAATCAGTGTCAGCGCGGGAAACACCAACAAGGTGTTCAACCTGATGTTCTGGAACGGGTGTCCGTGCATTGCCTCGTGCTGTAACGAGGAGTGCATTGCGATAGCGAACGCCGTCACGACAATCGCCAGCGGCACAGAAATCCCTGCCAACCAAAGCGTGGCCGCCGCCCAGACGAGGTACGTCAAGGACAGAAGAGCCAGCGTCGGCCATTCGATTTTTTTCGGCATGTCTGTTTCAGGCTGTCCATGTCCGGTCTGAGCGCCGGATTTGGGTGCCACTCTGCCTCTTGCCAGACAGTTAAAGAATTCGGTATGTAAGCAACAAAAACTCACTAAATGTGATTTTTTTCACCAGAGGTGATATGGATAAACGAGATCGCGCCCTTCTTTTCCGACACCGTCTGGCCCTTGCCATGCGGGAAAGGGAAATGACCCAATCAGGGCTGGCACGCGCCGTAGCCGTGGATCGCTCGACGATATCGCAGCTTCTGAGCAGCGATTCAGCGCGCCTGCCGAATGCGCAAGTGGTTGCGGAATGTGCAGCGGTTCTGGGCGTGTCGGGCGACTGGCTGCTTGGACTGACCGATCTGCCGGAGCGGGCTGCAGACCTATTGGCGGCTTCGATGATCGTCTCGGAGGCGTCGCGCGCGCCGATCGACGAACAGATCTTCGCCTGGCACACGGAAGCTGCGGGCTACAAGATCAGGCATGTCCCAGCCACGCTGCCCGACGTGCTCAAGACCGAAGACATGCTGCGATGGGAGTATGCACCGCACCTGGGACGCACCACCGACCAGGCCATCGGAGCCAGCCACGACCGGCTGAACTGGATGCGTCAGTCGATGTCGGACTACGAGATCGCCATGCCGCTATTCGAGATCGAGTCTCTGGTAGGTTCGACAGGCTACTACCGGGGACTTGATCGCAAGATCTGCGAAGCACAGATCGACCACTTGGTTCGACTGCACGACCAGTTGTACCCGTCGCTCCGAATCTTTCTATATGACGCGCGGCGAGTATGGTCCGCGCCACTGACCATCTTCGGCCCCCTCGTCGGAGTACTCTACCTCGGTCAGCACTATCTGGCCTTTCGCGAGCGCGAGAGAGTTCGGGCGCTGACTTCGCATTTCGACTGGCTAGTGCGGGAAGCCGACGTGTCGGCGCGGCACTGGCCGAACCACCTTCAGGCGCTTCTGGCATCCCGTGACTGACCGACAGCGATATCGCTCGGCAAGGTCACGAGAGGCTCGGGGCAAACGGAAGACAGCGCCGCAATGGCATCGATCTTCAGTTCCGCCGGATTCCGACCTGTTAGGTTCAGACCGATCCCCTGCCCGGCCACACCTGTCAGAAGCACGATCTGCGAGGGGCGCATGGCGCATCCCTGAACCGCCTCGACATCGTGCTCACGAGAACAAACGGCTATGATGGCGTTTCTCGGTGCTTCGGCCTGAGCTCTCTGAACGACTTTCTGCATCAGCTCCAGCCTGTCCGGCAAACAGCATATCACCCAATCCGCCTGTGCAGCCGTTGCCGAAATCGTTTGCTCACGGCGCCAGCCCTTGCTTCCCTTTGGAAGGCCCGGAGCAGCCGGGTCAGGATCGAACCCGCTGACCAGCCAACCCGCCTGGCGGAAAGTCTCGGCCCAAGCGAGTCCGCGCTGGCCCAATCCAAGAATTGCGACCTTTCTGCTCATAAGCCCTCCCCAGACGTCATAATTGACAGTTCATTCAAATCGTAGCCGTTGAATTCAAGGACGTCGCGCGCAGCCTGGAGGCGGTCGGCAGGAATGCCTGGGTCGCGGTTCAGGATCCATCCCGCGCGGCCTGAGGGGACGCCGACCACGGCCGTGCGGTACCCTTCGTCGACCCAAAGCACCCAGTAATCCGCCGCGAAAGGGACCCCGTCGAGCCGGACCTTGAGCCGCCCTGGACCGACGAGGGTAGCGTTTCCAGCGATAGTCGATAGCTGGCCGTTCTTCACGCAGGTGTTGCGAACGGAGATCGTTCCGTCGACAGGCTGGCCATACGTCGCCCGCGTCTTTGTGCATCCAACCTGAAACGGTACCGGAAACCGGGCGACCTCGTACCAATCACCCGCGTAGCGCGACGGATCAAAGACCGCCATGGACGCAATGGGAACCGAGGTGTCGCGGTAAGCCGGAAATGCCGCGCAACCGGCCAGCGTCAAAAATACGACGAAAGCGATACAGCGTCTCATTGGATGCACAAGGTCTGCTGGATGCCGCCATCTGTCAGGACCTCGTGACAGCCGTAGAACGGCTCGATCGGGGAACAGGTACGCGACCTCGCAAGGCAATGCCCCTCACAGTCGCTGGCCACCCTGCAGAGTTTGCCTGCGTCACGAGGAGTAGTTTAGCAGACGTGGGTGGCCTTGCCTGGAGCCGGAGACCAGCGCCCGCCATCCTTCGTACATTGCTCGGCCGCGATCCTGAACAGATCAGGCACGCCCACGGCGTCGGCAGATGACATCGGGCCATCTTCCTGACATGCGGCCAGAAGGGTGGCACAGATCACCCATATCAGACCGCGACTGAGCGCGAACATAAAAGCCTCCCCAGGCAACCCTCCAAAAATGACCGTAGGGAGCGGTCCTTCGGCGGGCAACTCCGCATCGCGTCAATAAGGCATCGGATGCGCGCGGTGTGCCTTTGACACCTCAGCAAGCAGTTCATCCGAAAGCGTGACGTCTAGCCCGTCGATGATCCGGTCGAGCTGTTCCATTGTCGTCGCTCCGAAGATCGGGATCGTCGGGAAAGGGCGCGATACGCACCAGGCCAGCGCCATATGAACCGGATTGACGTCATGCCGGGCGGCGATTTCCAGATAGGCTTCTGCTGCGGTGAAGACCCTCGCACTCTTGCGCCCGCCCATTTCGGCGTTGAGCGACATGCGAGATCCTTCTGGTATCGCACCGTCCTGATACTTGCCGGTCAGAAACCCTGCCGCCAGAGGGGAGAAGGCCAGAAGCGTGACATCCTCGTGGTGCGAAAGCTCGGCCATGTCGGTGTCGTAGAGCCGGCAGAGCAGCGAGTACTCGTTCTGCATCGTGGCGACGCGTGGCCCCCCTGCTCGCTCAGCGGCGTAAAGCCACTGCATCGTGCCCCACGCGCTGTCATTCGACAGGCCGAAGGCACGAATCTTACCTTCGCGCACCAGATCGGCCAGCACGTCCATCGTCGCGGAGATATTGTCGAGCACTTCACTGGTTGCAGGCTGCTTGCGCGGATCGAAATCCCAGTTCTGCCGGAACATGAAGGAACCGCGATTGGGCCAGTGAAATTGGTAAACGTCGACGTAATCTGTCTGAAGCCGCCGCAGCGAATCTTCGAGTGTCTGGCGAAGCGTATCGGGACCGATCGGCTTTCCGTCACGTACCATGCCGCTTGGCCCGGTATGCTTGGTCGCGATCACCCAGTCGGATCTTCGTCCGGTCCGGGCGATCCAGTTGCCGATCACGCGTTCGGTGTTGCCGACCGTCTCGGGCTTCACCGGGTTCACAGGGTACATTTCGGCGGTGTCGAGCATGTCGATACCTGCGTCCAGCGCCGCATCCATCTGGTCATGCGCCTCCGCCTCGGGTGTCTGGTTTCCCCAGGTCATCGTGCCAAGGCAATAGTCGCTGACCTCGATGCCTGTGCGGCCGAGCGTAGTTCGTTTCATGGAGGGCTCCTTGTCGCTGGAGAATAGTCCTAGCGGCAGGGCGGGGATTGGCAAGGTCGGCTGTGTGGACTTGTTGATAGTGTTGGATAATTCACGCTGGGATGAGCTGGATTCGTCTCGTCATCACGTTTGCTTTCTCGGCTTGAGAACAAATGGTGAACATAGTAATCTTCCTTCCATGCCCGACACCGCCGCCATCCCTCACCTGCTGACCCGACAAAGCCGCCGCGGTCACGCCGCGCCGCCGGTGGTATTTCTGGCCGATCTTGCAGTGATGCCGGCGCGGACGCACGAGATCTGCGGCTCGGCACGGCGACGGCTGGCGTTGAAGATAGCCTCGGCTCTTCAGGGGCCGGTGATGTGGATCAGGCCCGCCTGGATGCCGGGGGGGCTGAACCCCGACGGCTTCGCGCGGTTGGCCGACCCGGCGCGATTTCTGTTCGTGACGCCGAAGCGGCCCGAGGATCTGCTCTGGACGATGGAAGAGGCTCTGCGCGCGGGCCTTGTGCCGCTCGTGGTGTCCGACCTGCCCGCTCCGCCCGGACTGACCGCCGTGCGGCGTCTGCACCTGGCTGCCGAGACCGGAGCTGCGGAAGGCCGGGTCGCCCCTCTCGGGCTGATCCTGACTCCGGGCGATGGCGGCGCGCCCGGTGTCGAGACACGCTGGTCCCTGACACCAGCCCATGGCGAGGGCGGGGCCGAAGCCTGGCGGCTGGAACGCCGCCGCGCCCGGATGGAGCCCGAGAAGCACTGGCACGTGACCGGCGGGAAGGACGGCATGCGGCTGTAGATTGCGTTCTGACCGCATCTCATGCCGCAATGCAGAGTTCCCCGCCTTCGGAAAAACACGCAAAACTGAACGCGCACCGCACTTCCGGTGTGCTAATGGTTCCCCATGGACAGACGTTTCTTCGTCACGCTTGCTGCCGCAGCCCTGGCTGCGCGCCCCGTCAAGGCGGCGGCCCTGCCATATCTGCTCGATCGCCAGACCTCGACTGTCGCCTTCACCTACCTGATGAACGGCCAGGCGATGACCGGACGGATGCCGGTGCTTTCAGCGGATATCCTGCTTGACGTGGACAACCCCTCCGCAAGCCACGTCAACGCTGAAATAGACGCAGCACATGCCAATGCGGGACCCTTCTATGCAACCGAAGCGATGAAAAGCGCCGGCGTGCTCGACACTGCGCACTTCCCGACGATTCGCTTTCGGTCCGAACGGATCGAAGGCACCGCACGTGGAGCGACGATCCGGGGACCGGTGACGGTCCGCGATGTCACTGAAGAGATCGTGCTCGACGCTGTCGTCTACCGTCAACGCGGGACCGAGGAAGGCGACAGGCGCCATCTTTCGATCCTGATGACCGGCAACATCGACCGACGTCGGTTCGGCGCCGGAGGCTATCCCGCGATCGTCGGACCGACGATCCGACTGCAGATCCTGACCCGCATCACGCGGGCCTGATCACTCGGCGTTGGCTGCGACCACCGCGTTCCAGCCGGCGGTAAAGCCAGCCAGCGAAAGCGAAAGAGCAACCGTTTCGTTCGGCGCTGCAGCGGGAACGATCGTTACGGTGGCGGCCCTGCCAGCCTTGAAGGCGGCAAGTTCGGCGTCCGTGAAACCGAGGCGCGCAAAGCATCCGATCTGGCTGCAGAAGCTGTAGGGATAACGGCGCGTCTGCCCGGCATCGACGGCCAGACGCAGTTCAGCGGTCAAAAGCGTTTCGAGCGGCGTCACGACTGTCGCGCCCGCGGCGGCCTGCTGGCCCTCGGGCAGGTTGAACATCGAGAACTCGGCGACCGAATTACCCTCGGCGTCCAACAGAAGCTGGTAAAGCTGGCATGGGTCCTTGCCCTCTTCGCTCTTGATGCAGCGTACCTGCCAATCGCCTGATTCCTCTGCGACATAGGTCTGACCGACCTGTGGTTCGCCTTCGACGCCCTCGGTCGCTCCCATCGAAAGACCTGTCCCGGAGGGGTCGTTGCCGTCGGCGGCCGGCGCGTCGGACTGATCCTGCGCATAAACGCTGCCCGCGGCTGAAAGAAGGGCGCAAACCGCTATAAGCCTTAAAGTCGGGAACATGGATTCCTCACTGTCTTCGATACATTTGTCGCCGCATCTAACATGGGCGCTCCACCTTGTCAGGGCGCATCGGAACACAATTGCGAACCTCCGCCTAGCAAACCGGGTTCGAAAAAAGAAAAGGGCCCGCAGACGGGCCCTTTTCGAATTTTGCTCCCTGTCGGACTGGCCGACTTTTGAATTTGACGGGAGGATACGGTCAGAACCTTCAGTCGTCAACTGTGTTTTTGTTCACATTTTCCGGGGGGATGGCTCGCGGATTTGAGATATTGGGTTACTGCTTACCGGGAGGAAGGAAAAAAGCCGCGCCCCAAAGGCGCGGCCAGTCAACAGGGAGGAAGTTGTCCACGCTCACAGGAAATCCGCGATCGCGACAGGTTCACACTGGCATCGAAAGGTTAACAAGCTATTCTCCGCCGCAATTTCAGGGAAAAGACAGGAACCTCAACAGTGTCAGAGACGATTTTCATCGGTGGCGGCGGACCGGACTACGGCGAGAAACAGGAACTGATTCTCAAGTATGCGAATCGCCATGGCTTGGTCGCGGGCGCGACCGGCACCGGCAAGTCGGTCACGCTTCAGATCATGGCCGAAAGCTTTTCCGCAAACGGCGTTCCGGTGTTCCTGTCAGATGTCAAAGGCGACCTTGCCGGCCTTGCACGGTCGGGATCACCCGACTTCAAGCTGCACGACGCCTTTACCAAGCGTGCCGCCCAGATCGGATTCGACGACTTCACCTACAACGCCTTCCCCGTGACCTTCTGGGATCTCTATGGCGAGCAAGGCCATCCCATCCGCACGACGGTCAGCGAGATGGGGCCACTGCTTTTGTCGCGTCTGCTGGAATTGTCCGAGCCACAGGAAGGTATCCTGAACATCGCCTTTCGCGTCTCGGACGAGGAAGGACTGCCACTTCTCGATCTGAAGGACCTTCAGTCGATGCTTGTCTGGCTGGGCGAGAACCGCGAGAAGGTTTCGCTGCGTTACGGCAATATTTCGACCGCTTCGGTCGGTGCGATCCAGAGACAGCTTCTGGTGCTGGAGAACCAGGGCGCCACGAATTTTTTCGGAGAACCTGCGCTGGAGTTGTCCGATATCATGCGCACCGATGTCGACGGTCGCGGGAGGATCAACATCCTGGCCGCAGACAAGCTGATGAGCGCGCCGCGTCTCTATGCAACTTCGCTGCTTTGGCTTCTGTCCGAACTGTTCGAGGAACTGCCTGAGGTAGGCGACCCGGAGAAGCCGAAGTTGGTCTTCTTCTTCGATGAAGCGCACCTGCTGTTCGACGACGCCCCAAAGGCGCTGATCGACAAGGTGGAGCAAGTGGCGCGCCTGATCCGGTCGAAGGGTGTAGGAGTCTACTTCGTCACGCAGAACCCGGCGGACGTTCCCGAGAACATTCTGGGACAGTTGGGCAATCGAGTGCAACATGCCCTGAGGGCCTTCACGCCGAAGGACCAGAAGGGTTTGAAGGCGGCAGCACAGACCTATCGAACAAACCCCGCCTTCTCGACCGAACAGGCGATCCGCGAAGTGGGCGTAGGCGAGGCAGTGACCTCGATGCTGGAGGCCAAAGGTGCGCCGGGCGTTGTCCAGCGGACGCTGATCAGGCCACCTTCATCCCAACTTGGCCCGATCGAGGTCGGTCACCGGCGCGATATCATCGCCTCATCACCCATCGCCGGCAAGTACGAGACTACGATTGATCGCCACAGCGCCTACGAGGTTCTGATCGCCCGCGCCGATGTCGCTGCGAGGGAGGCCGAGGAGGCTGAGCGCAAGGAACAGGAAGCCAAGGACCAGGAACGCGAGTTCAAGCAGGCGCGACGCTATGAGGCCGACCGCGTGGGACGCTCGACCTCGCGGTCGTCGCGCTCGGACAGCATGGGTGACAAGCTGACCAAGATGGTCGTGAACGAACTCACCGGCACCACCGGCCGCCGGCTGGTTCGGGGGATTCTCGGCGGGTTGTTCAAGGGCCGCTAGGACCTCACGCAACTTTCCGGGACCTTTTCCGTATCGCACTCGGTATTCGCAACCGCTGGTTGGCCGCAGACCCTTCTCTGGCGGTCCCAATGCAATCGTGCCAAGAAAGCCCCAGAAGCGAGAGGAGGGCGGCATGCCATTTGGAAAAGGACATCATCTGAGCCTGATCGATGGGTCGGCCTTCATCTTCCGCGCTTACCACGCCCTGCCGCCGCTGACGCGCAAGTCCGACGGACTTCCGGTCGGTGCCGTTTCGGGCTTCGTGAACATGATCTGGAAGCTCGTAGAAGAGAACAACGGGCCGGATGCGCCAACACATGTGGCGGTGGTTTTCGACAAGGGAAGTCACACGTTCCGGAATGATCTCTACGACAAGTACAAGGCAAACCGCGAGGAAATGCCACAGGATCTGCGTCCCCAGATCCCGTTGACCCGCGCTGCGACGCGCGCTTTCAACATCGCCTGCCTCGAGCAGGAGGGTTTCGAGGCTGACGACATCATCGCGACTTTGGCCTGCAAGGCGCGAGACGCGGGCGGCACCGTGACCATCGTGTCGTCCGACAAGGACCTGATGCAGCTTGTCGGTGACGGCGTCGTGATGTTCGACGCGATGAAGAATGTCCGGATCGACCGCGAGGGCGTCGAGGCCAAGTTCGGCGTTCCGCCCGAAAAGGTGGTGGACGTCCAGGCGCTGGCGGGTGACAGCGTCGACAATATTCCCGGTGCACCTGGGATCGGTATCAAGACCGCCGCGCTTCTGATCAATGAGTTCGGTGACCTGGAAACGCTTCTGGCGCGGGCGAACGAGATCAAGCAACCAAAGCGGCGCGAAGCGCTGCTCGAGAACGCTGAGCAGATCCGACTGTCGAAGGTTCTGGTGACGCTCGATTGCGAGATGGCTCTTGACTACGACCTCGACAGCCTGGAGGTCAGCGAGCCCGTTGCCGAGGAGCTTCTGGTCTTCCTGACCGAGATGGAATTCCGAACGATCACCCGCCGCGTTGCCGAGAAACTGGGTGTTGAAGTGCCGGTGATCGTCGACACCGATCCCGGCGGAGCGGCGGCAGTCGAAGTGCATCGCCCGGAAGCCTTCCCCTTCGATCACACCACATATGAGAAAGTGTCGGGAAAGACTGCACTGGAGGCCTGGATCGGTCAGGCGCGCGCGCGCGGCTGGGTGGCAGTAGACACCGAGACCACCGGCCTGAACGAGATGACAGCGGATCTGGTTGGCGTATCGCTGGCCATCGAGCCGGGGGCCGCATGTTATATTCCCCTGACCCATAAGGTCGGCGGCGCGGACGACCTGTTTGGATCCGACGAACTGGTCGCGGGTCAGCTTCCGCTCGATGAGGCGCTTGCGCTTCTCAAGCCACTTCTGGAAGACGCAACGGTTCTGAAGATCGGCCAGAACATGAAGTACGACGCAAAGATCTTCGCGCGCTATGGCATCGAGATCTCCCCGATCGACGACACGATGCTGATGAGCTACGCAATGAACGCAGGCCTTCACAACCACGGCATGGATCTGCTGTCCGAGCGGTACTTGGGACACCATCCCATCGAGATCAAGTCGCTCTTGGGATCGGGTAAAGGGCAAATCACCTTCGACCGCGTCGATGTGGACGAGGCAGTGAAATACGCCGCCGAGGACGCCGACATCACGCTGCGGCTCTGGCAGACCTTCAAGCCACAGTTGCACCGCGCCCGCGTCACCACGATCTACGAGACGCTCGAGCGACCAATGGTCGCCGTGCTGACCGAAATGGAGATGGCGGGAATCAAGGTCGACCGGGATGTGCTGAGCCGCATGTCGAACGCCTTCGCGCAGAAGATGGCGCAATACGAGGACGAGATTTACGAGCTTGCCGGCGAGAGATTCAATGTCGGCTCGCCGAAACAGCTTGGCGAGATCCTTTTCGAGAAGTTCAGCCTTCCGGGCGGAAAGAAGGGGAAGACCGGTGCCTACGGTACTGGGGCCGACGTTCTGGAGGATTTGGCGACCGAACACGAACTGCCCGGGCGCATCCTGGACTGGCGGCAATTGCAGAAGCTGAAATCAACCTACACCGACGCGCTTCAGGAACACATCAACAAGGAAACCGGCCGGGTCCACACAAGCTACTCGATCGCGGGCGCGAACACCGGACGGCTGGCCTCGACCGATCCGAACCTCCAGAACATCCCTGTCCGAACCGACGAGGGCCGACGCATCCGCGAAGCTTTCGTGGCCACGCCGGGTCACAAACTGGTCAGCCTCGACTATTCGCAGATCGAGTTGCGTATTCTGGCACACATCGCCGATATCGAGGCGCTGAAGGAGGCGTTCCGCGAGGGACAGGACATCCACGCGGCGACTGCGTCTGAAATGTTCAACGTACCGCTCGACCAGATGACCGCGGATATCCGTCGGCAAGCCAAGGCCATCAACTTTGGTGTGATCTACGGCATTTCCGGCTGGGGACTCGCGCGGAACCTGCGCATTCCCCGCGATCAGGCGCAGGGCTTCATCGACAGGTATTTCGAGCGATTTCCGGGGATACGCGCCTACATGGACAGCACCAACGCCTACGCCAAGCAACATGGCTATGTGCAGACTCTGTTCGGGCGAAAAATCCACACACCCGAGATCAACGCAAAGGGTCCGACGGCAGGATTTGCCAAGCGAGCGGCGATAAACGCACCGATCCAGGGCACGGCTGCCGACATCATCCGTCGCGCGATGATCCGGATGCCGGATGCCATCGCGAACCTGCCCGCGAGGATGCTGCTACAGGTCCATGACGAACTGGTGTTCGAGGTCGAGGACGGCGCGGTTGATGACCTGATAAGCGTCGCAAAGACGATAATGGAGGGCGCCACGATGCCTGCGGTCAGACTGGACGTGCCACTGATCGTTGATGCCGGGTCCGGCACCAACTGGGCGGAAGCCCACTGAGACCTGTTGCTTGTTTGCCCCGGCGTCAAGTTGGCACTTGCCAAGCAGGTTTCTAGATTGTCCTATTCCCTTGATTGAAAATAGGCATTTAGTGGTTCATGCAGTCAGGAACACGACCCGTCAAGGGTACGCGAAAGATGGTTGCGAACATGACCCCGGTGCTTCAGCCCGGCACGTTCGTATTTTGCTCGATCATCCACAATCAGGACGCGGCACCCGCAATGACTCTGGCGAAAGCCACCTTTGTCGAGGATGAAGGACTGTCGCTGATCCTGACAAAGACGGACGCCGACAGGTTGGGCTTGTCTTACGAGACGCCGATGAAACAGATCACCCTAATGGTCTTCTCCTCGCTCGAAGGTGTCGGTCTGACTGCTGCGGTCGCCAAGGCGCTGGCCAAGGAAGGCATCCCGGCGAACATTGTCGCGGCGACCCAGCACGACCACGTCTTCGTCCCTGCCCGCAACGCCGAACTCGCGATGAAGGCCCTTCGTGCGCTTCAGGACAAGGCGAGGAAGGATCGCGCCGAATGACGTCTGAAAGCCAGGCGACCGGATAATTTCTCCGGATGCGTCCGGTGCAACAGGCCGAACCTCGCGCAAGACACGCCCGCACAAGCCACAAACCGCGGCCCTTTGCCTCTTTCCCCCGCCTGCACCGTCTTTTATGACACGCCAAGGCCACGAGGGGACAGGCATGAGCGAGCCAGAAATCAACGAAGACGTGATTGCGGCCCACGGGTTCACTCCGGACGAGTACGCCGAGGTTCTGCGCATCCTGAACCGGGAGCCTACGTTTACCGAGATGGGGATCTTCTCGGCAATGTGGAACGAGCATTGCTCGTACAAGTCGTCCAAGAAGTGGCTGCGGACCCTGCCGACAACCGGACCCCAGGTGATCTGCGGTCCCGGCGAAAACGCCGGTGTCGTGGATATCGGGGACAATCAGGCCGTGGTCTTCAAGATGGAAAGCCACAACCATCCGTCCTACATCGAGCCCTACCAGGGCGCAGCGACAGGCGTGGGCGGCATCCTGCGCGATGTTTTCACCATGGGCGCGCGCCCC
>CAZRNL010000034.1:0-2836 GCA_964601395.1 uncultured Silicimonas sp.
GATCGAGCGGGCGGGCAACTGGACCAAGGGCAAATCCTGCGACACATTCGGCCCTACCGGCCACTGGCTTGTGACGCGCGACGAGGTTCCGGATCCGCAGGCGCTGGGCATGTGGTGCGACGTGAACGGCAAGCGAATGCAGACCGGGAACACCAACACGATGATCTTTACGATCGCGCAGATCATTGCGCACCTCAGCGAGTTGATGACGCTGCATCCGGGCGACGTGATCTCGACCGGCACGCCTCCCGGCGTGGGGATGGGGATCAAGCCGACCCCGATCTACCTCAAGAATGGAGACGTGATGGAGCTGGGCATCGACGGCCTCGGCCAGCAGCGCCAGAAGGTAGGCGAGGATGCCTGACAAGCCTCATCTTCTGCAGCTCGGGGGGGTCACTGACCCGGTCGCGGCCAAAACCATGACGGAAAGGCTGGAATCCGGCTTCCAGGTGAGCACCTTGTTCGACAAGAAGGATCAGATGGCCTTCCTCGATGAGCACGGCGCGGATTTCGTGGCCGTCGCGACGTTTGCAGGTGTGCCGGACGCGGTTATGGCAAAGTTGCCGAACCTAAAGGTCATCTCCAGCTACGGCGTCGGCTACGACAACATCAACGCTGCAGGAGCCGCCGAGCGCGGGATCATCGTTTCGCATACGCCCGACGTACTGAACGACGAGGTTGCGGATACTGCGCTGATGCTGTGGCTGGCTGTCAGCCGGGAGTTGCTGCCGTCCGAGCGGTGGGCGCGATCGGGAAAATGGGCCGAGACCGGCACTGCCTATCCTCTGACCCGTTCGGTCCGGCATCGTACCGTCGGCATCGTCGGGATGGGACGGATCGGACAGACCATCGCCGAACAGGTGGCCATGTTCGACGCCAAGATCCTGTATCACACGCGATCGAAAAAGGATGTGCCCTACACGTATCATCCCGATCTGGTCGAGATGGCTCAAGCTTCCGATGTCCTGATCGTCATCACTCCGGGCGGGGCGGCGACGCGCCACCTGATCTCGGCTGAAGTCATCGATGCTCTCGGCCCCGAGGGCATCCTTGTCAACGTCGCGCGTGGGACGGTCGTGGATGAGAATGCTCTTGTGGCAGCACTTGAGTCCGGACGTCTCGGTGGGGCGGGGCTGGATGTGTTCGAGGACGAACCGAGGATCCCGGATGCGCTGAAGACCATGGACAACGTGGTGCTTCTGCCTCACGTGGGCAGCGGCACGGTCGAGACGCGGGCCGCAATGGGCGACCTCGTGTGCCGGAACCTCGAAAGCTGGCTTGCCACGGGCAAGGTGGTTTCACCGGTGCCCGAATGCCGGGCGCTGAACGTGGCCTGAACGGGAGGCGCGCGTGCCCGAGTTCGGAACGAGTGGTCTGAGGGGGTTGTCCGTCGAGTTGACGGACGAGCTTTGTGCGTCCTACGCGGCCGCGTTCGTCGCGGCGCACGGGGGCGGCGGGACATTGATGATCGGGCAGGATTTGCGTGACAGCTCGCCCCGGATCGCGGCCGCGGTCGCAGCGGGTGCGGTCTCGGAGGGCGTCAGGGTCGTCGATTGCGGCGTGCTGCCGACACCCGCGCTTGCTCTGGCGGCCCAGAAAGCGGGCGCGGTCGCGATCATGGTGACGGGAAGCCACATCCCGGCGGACCGGAACGGACTGAAGTTCTATACCCGCGACGGAGAGTTCACCAAGGCCGACGAGGCGCCGCTGGCAGCGGCTGTCGCGGCGCGGGCTGCACCCGAAATCGCGAGCGTCGAGGTCGAGACCTGCGACGCCGCGCGGCACGCCTATGTCGCGCGCTACATTGGTGGGTTTCCCGAGGGCGCTCTGAAAGGCCGGAGGGTCGGGGTCTGGCTGCATTCCTCGGCGGCAGGCGTGGTCCTGCCTGAGATTCTCGAAGGCCTTGGCGCCACGGTGGTCGCTCTCGGACGCTCGGATACATTCGTCTCGGTCGATACCGAGGCGGTGGATTCCGGCACTCGTGCCATGCTGAGGGCCTGGGTTGCCGAATATTCTCTGGATGCACTGGTTTCGACCGATGGCGATGCCGACCGTCCGCTTCTGGTCGACGACCGCGGTGAAGTCGTGCCGGGCGACGTCCTTGGCCCCGTCACAGCGGGCTGGGCCGGGGCCGAGGACATCGTCACCACGATTTCCGCCAACACCATGATAGACTTGATGGGCGGGTTCCGCAGTGTGACCCATACAAGGATCGGCTCGCCCTACATCATCGAAGCCATGCAGGCACGCGGCGACGCCAAGGTTGCGGGTTACGAGCCAAACGGTGGCTTCCTGCTGGGCTGGGATATTGGCGGAGGACTGACGCCGCTGATGACTCGGGACGCGATTCTGCCACTCGTGGCCACGCTGGTATGTGCGGCTGAACGCGGAATTGCAGTATCGGAACTTCTTGCGATCCTGCCGCAGCGGCGGACGGCAACGGACCGGTTGAAGGACATCCCACGAGAACGGTCTTTGGCATTGTTGGCGGCCATCCTGGCGGGTGAGACGGCGGTTCTGCCGAAGGGGCTTGGCGATCTGGTCTCGACGGACACAACGGACGGAGCCCGGATGACGTTTTCATCAGGGCGCATCCTCACGATCCGGCCATCGGGCAATGCGCCCGAACTGAGATGCTATGTCGAGGCCGAAAGCGACCAGGTGGCGGGGGCTTTGCTGGAGGAGGCTCTGGCCCGCCTTCGCAAGACGCTGGCATAGGTTCTTTCAGGCTCTCCGAGCAAACGAGCGGCTCCGAACCTGACGCTTGCTCATATTTTCAGAACAGGGTCGCGCGCCGGTAAAGCCGCGCCATGACCATGGGCGTCAGGTACATTGG
>CAZRNL010000034.1:2846-15932 GCA_964601395.1 uncultured Silicimonas sp.
TTGGTATCTGGTAGCAGCCGATGAAGATCAGGATCGGGTCGGTGACGTCCGGGGGCAGAGCCACGAGGAAAAGCGCGATGTTGCGGTTGCCGGCCTGGATCGAATAGCCGGCGACACCAGTCACGCGCCAGGCGATGACTTGAAGCGTGAAGTTGATCGCAATGGCGAAGCCGAGCCAGAGGGCCACGGTCTGCGGCTCCGATCGGAGCGCGGGGCCGAGGGCCGACATGAGGCCCACGACCACGACCCCGAGCACGATGGCGCTGGCTCCGTCGGTGGCGCGAAGCCTTTCGGGGTGGGTTTCGGGGCGGATCATGCGGTTGGCCGCGAAACCGAGCGCGACGGCCAGACCGATTACGGCGATCAGGCGCAGCGCGGCGCCGAGGATCACGGCGGCATCGCCCAGGCCCGGAAGCGCCCAGAGCACGGGCAGGACGGTGAGCGGGAAAAGCGCGGTGGCGAGAATGAGGACGCGCATCGGCGGAGCCGGGTCGTGGCCCATCAGCGCGGTGAAATTGGGACTGCCGGTGACCGGCGGCGCGGCGAGGACGAGAACCAGCACAAGGGCCATCGCATGGCCTGTCAGCTCGAGACCGAGAACCAGCGCCAGTGCAGCGAGCGGAAGCGCCACCTGGTAGGCGGTGACGACGAAAAGCGTGGTACGCACCTCGCCCAGGCTGCCGAGCGCTCGGGCGGGGCCGATCCTGACCGCCGACAGGAAGAGGAGTGTCGCGACGAGATGCGGCAGCCAGGGCTTCAGCGCCTGGGCGAGCCCGTGAAGGGTCAGCCCGGCCAGAAGGCCCGCCACGAGGCAAAGCCTCGCGTGGCGGGCGGCAAGCAGCAGGAGTGGCAGATCAGCCTCCTGGCCTCTGGCGTATGTTGTCGGGCAGCCAGGTCGCCAGTTCCGGGAAGGCGATCAGCACAAAGACCATCACCACCATGATCAGGAACATCGGGATCGCGGCCTTCGCGATGAAGGTCATCTCGTGCCGGGTCATGCCCTGGAGGACGAAGAGATTGAAGCCGATGGGCGGCGTGATCTGCGCCATCTCGACCACGACGACGATGAAGATGCCGAACCATATGATGTCGATGCCGGCCTCGCGGATCATCGGTTCGACGACTGCCATGGTCAGCACGACCGAGGAGATACCGTCGAGGAACATGCCAAGGATGATGTAGAAGACCAAGAGCGCCATCAGCAACTCGAACCGCGACAGGTCCAGCGACGCGATCAGGTCGGCAAGGCCGCGGGGCAGCCCGGTGAAGCCCATCGACAGCGACAGGAACGCCGCGCCTGCGAGAATGAGGGCGATCATGGCGGACGTGCGGACTGCGCCCATCAGGCTTTGGGAGAAGGTGCTCCAGGTCAGCGAACCCTGTGTCGCGGCAAGCAGCATCGAGCCGATCACGCCGAAGGCCGCGGCCTCGGTGGCGGTCGCGAAGCCGAGGTACATCGAGCCGATGACCACGAGGATCAGGCAGATGACAGGGATGAGGAAACGGGAGTTCTTGACCTTCTCGACGAAGCTCATCGCCGGTTCGGGGATCGGGTTGAAGTCCTTGGAGACGAAGGACATCACCGCGACATAGGCCATGAACATCGCGGCCAGCACGAGGCCGGGGAAGATGCCGGCCATGAACAGTTTGGTGATCGATTCGTTGATCGTGACGCCATAGACGATCAGCGTGAGCGATGGCGGGATCATAAGGCCCAGCGTCGCAGCGCCGGCGAGCGTGCCGATGATCATGTGCTCGGGATACTGTCGACTCCGCAGTTCGGGAATCGACATCTTGCCCACGGTGGTCAGCGTCGCTGCAGACGATCCCGAAACGGCGGCGAAGACGGTGCAGCCGACGATGTTGGTGTGGACCAGTCCGCCGGGCAGGCGCGCCAGCCAGGGGCTGAGGCCGCGGAACATGTCCTCGGACAACCGGGTTCGATAGAGAATCTCGCCCATCCAGATGAAGAGTGGGAGCGCCGTGAGCGTCCAGGAGGACGAAGCTCCCCAGATACGAGTGATCATCGCGTCGCCGGGCGGACGGGAGGTGAACATCTCCATGCCCACGAATGCGACGCCCATCAGGGCGAGGCCGACCCAGACACCGGAGCCGAGTAGGAAGAAGAGGACGAAGAGAAAGATCGCGATCGGGGCGAGTTGTTCCATGAATTCCTACTCCGCGTGGCTTTGGTCGACGAGATCGGCCTGGATCCCGTGGCTGCCGGTGAAGATCAGCCGCACGAGGTGATCCCAGAAGGAAACTGCCAGCAGGATCGCGCCGACCGCCATTGCGATCTGCGGAATCCAGACGGGTGTCTTGTCGAGGCCCTGACTGATCTCGTTAAGCTTCCAGGACCAGTAGGTGCCGCGGACGGCAAACCAGGCGAAGTAGGTGGCGATGACGGTGCCCACGCCGAAGCAGAAGGTCTCACCCCAGCGGCGCTTGGAACCAAGCGCGCTGAGAACGATCGAAACCCGGATGTGGGCACCGTGGTTGAGCGCATAGGCAAAGGCGAAGAACGACGCGGCGGCCATGCAGTAGCCGGCGTAGTCTGTCGCACCGGGAAATACTTGCCCAGTCCAGCGCGCCAGCATCTGTACGACGATGATGGTCAGGATCGCGATCAGGAAGAAGGATGCGATGATCCCGCCGGTAAGATAGAGCGTGTCAAGAATGCGCCTCAGCGCGCGCGCTGCCGCCATGGTCCGTCCCCATTGTTCGATGGTGATTCCGGGCCGGTTTGGCCGGCCCGGAACGTGGCCGTTGTCAGTTGGCGGCCTTGTAGGCGTCGACGATGGCCTGGCCTTCCTCGCCGGCGGCGGCCAGCCATTCGTCGGTCAGGATCGCGCCGATCTCTTTCAGCTGGGTGACCAGCGTGTCGCTGGCGTTCTCGACGGTCATGCCGCCCGCCTTCAGACCGTCCAGCGTGAACTGTGTATAGTCCCTGGAGCGCTGGAGACCCTCGGCCTTGGCCGATGTGGCGCACTCGTTGACGTTGGCCTTGGTGGCGTCGTCGAGGCCGTTCCAGGCGTCGGTGTTCACGAAGACGATGTTCCGGGGCAGCCAGGCATCGACGATGTAGAAGTAGTTCAGATGCTCCCACACCTTGCGGTCATAGCCGGTGGCACCGGACGAGATCATCGAGTCGGCCACGCCCGTTGCGAAGGCCTGGCTGATCTCGGCTGCTTCGATCTGAACCGGCAGCATGCCCGTCAGTTCGGCCAGACGCGCGGTCGCGGTCGAGTAGGAGCGGAACTTGACACCCCTCATGTCGTCGGTCGACTGGACTTCGTCGCGGAAATAGAAGCCCTGCGGCGGCCATGGCACCGAGTAGATATAGGTCAGGTTCTCTTCGGCCAGCGCCTCGGCGACCTTTGGGCCGACGATTTCCCAGAGCTTCTCATGCTCGTCGAAGGACGAGACGAGGAACGGAATCGAATCGACGCCGTAGAGCGGGTTCTCGTTCTCATGAGCCGAGATCAGGCGCTCGCCGATATTGGCCTGTCCGGTCTGCACCGCACGCTTGATTTCGTTGCCCGGAAAGAGCGAGCCCGAGGGGTGGGTGACGATTTCCAGATTCCCCCCGGTGGCGTCGGTGACGCACTGGGCGAAATTGGCGGCCACTTCCGAGTGGAAGTTTGTCGCGGCATAGGCCAGCGGCATATCCCAGGTCTCGGCGTGCGATCCGCCCGCGGACAGCGCCGTTACGGCGGTTGCCGCCATGAGAGTCTTGAGTGTTTTCATCTTTCTTCTCCCGGTTGGTTTGGTTCTTGGTGTCATGCACGCGCGAAGCGTGCGGGCGAATAGGGCGTCAGGTCAATGTTTGGCTGACGCCCTGAAATGAGTTGGGACAACAAACGCCCGGTTTTTGGGCCACCTGTCAGCCCGACATGGTCATGTCCGAAGCCGACATAGGCTCCGCGAAGGCCCGGAACTTCTCCGATCAGCGGAATCGAGTCGGCGACGGAAGGGCGATGGCCCATCCACTCGACGGTGTTTTTCCAGGTCAGGCCAGGAAACGCCGCACGGATATTCCGCTCGAGAAGCCTGAACGGGGCCTTCGAAGCCAAGGCGTCGATGCCGCCGAACTCAACGATGCCGGCCAGTCTGATCCGCCCTTCCATCGGCGTGACGACGAATTTGCCGGAGGCGATCATCAGAGCCGCCTTCGGCATGAACGAAGGCTCCCAGAGTTCGAGGTGATAGCCGCGTTCGCTTTCGATCGGCACGCTCAGCCCGAGTTTCGACGCGAGAGGGCCGGACCAGACGCCGGAGGCAAGAAGTGCGTCGTCGCAGGAAATGGTTTCGCCCCCCATGCGGACGCCGGTCACGCGACCGCCTTCACGGACAAGGTCGGTCACATCGCCGATCAGAAGCCTTGCTCCGTTCCTGACCGCGTGTGCCGCAAGATCCTTCACATACTGTCCGGGGTCGGTGATCCTGCCATGTCCGCCGAAACGAGCGCCGAACCCAAGATCCGGGCCGAAGGATGGTTCATAGGCCTTCCACTCCTCGCCTTCCAGTTCGTCCCAGTGGTACCCGTTCTCGCGCCGGACGGCGAAGCCGAAGGCGTCGCCTTCGTAATGCGCGCGGTCGCGATAGACGAAGACATAGTCGCAAGGGGCGATCCACTTCTCGGCGCCTGTGCCTGCAGCCAGAGCATGGTGGTCGTTCAGTGAATCTCCCAGGATCGGGGTCATGGCTGCGGCCCGGCGGCGTACCGCGTCAGCATTCGCATGGGAAAGATAGCGCCTCAGCCACGGCGCGAGCCTTGGCAGGTAGCCCCACTTGAGGAACAGTGGCTGGTTGGGGTCGAACAACATGCGCGGCGCTTTTTTCAGAAGGCCGGGCACGGTAACCGGGATGACCGAACAGGCAGCGAGAACGCCGCCGTTTCCGTGGCTGGTGCCTTCGGCGGGGCCTTTGCGGTCGATCAGGGTCACTTCGTGGCCGGCGCGCATAAGCCAGATGGCCGTCGAGACGCCCACGATGCCCGCACCGATGATGGCGACGTGGCGACCGCTTTTGGCTTGGGCCTCAGACGTCATCGCGCTCTCCCGCTGCAGATTCGCTGCCCATTACTCTCTCACACATTTGAATTTCGTCAACAAAATGTTGACAAAGTGTATTCGAAGGGAGGATGATTCCAGCATGGCACAATCCGGTTTTGGTCCTGTCGTCTCTTCGGCGCATCTTGCGGACGGCAGCTTTCCCGCGATCTCCGAGCTTGAGTTCGGACTGATCCTTGCCGGAAATGCGTTTCACCGTTGGGTGGTCCGCGCGATGACCGCTGCTGGACATCCGGAACTTTCGTCGCTGGAAGTACTGGTCCTGCACACGGTCCGCCACCGGGACAGGCCGAAAACCCTGGCAGGTATTTGCCTGGTCCTGAACGTCGAGGACACGCATACGGTCAACTACGCTGTAAAGAAGTTGGCGCGGGCAGGGCTTGTCGCCACTGGACGCCGGGGCAAGGAAAAGACGGTTGAGGCGACCGGCGCTGGGCGGGAGGCTTGCGCCCGATACCGTGAAATCCGCGAGAGGCTGCTTCTGGACGCTGTCATTGAACGGGGCATAGATCCGGCCATGGTCAGCCAGGTGGCGGCGATCCTGCGGATGATATCGGGCCAGTACGACCAGGCCGCGCGGGCCGCCACGGTACTCTGACACCTGTTTCATCGGGCGGAACCGCGAAGAAGATATCTGCCGAACTGCCCGGCATCAGGGGTCGCGCCAAGTCCTGGGCCATCAGGAACCACGACATGTCCCGCTTCGACCCGAAATGGCGTCGAGAGGATGTCTTCGGCAAGGAAGTAGCTGGCCTGATAGAACTCGCAACCAAGCGTAATCCCGGGCGTGGCGGCAATCATGTGAGTGCCCGCAAGGTGCGCGAGGCCAGTCTCGAACATGTCCCCGCCATAGGCCAGAAGGCCCGCCTCTGACGCCGTGCGGGCAACGGTCCGGGCACGGTCGAGAGAGCCCGCCTTCATGATCTTGACGGATACACCGTCGCAAATGCCTTCCCGGATGCCCCGGTCCATGTCTTCGGGGCCGAAGATGCTTTCGTCTGCCAGAAGCGGTACGTCGGTGATCGTGCGCAGGTACGCCATCAGTTCGAAGTGATGCGCACGGACGGGTTGTTCTATGAAATCGGGTTCAAAGGCGGCCACGTCGCGGACGCGGGCCTCGGCCTCGTCCGTGGTAAGTCCCTGGTTGAAGTCGACGCGCACCTGCAGCGAGGGAAAATCCCGACGGATGGTCTCAAGCCGGAAAATATCGAAGGCCGCGTCGCGGAACCCGGTCTTGAGCTTGACGATGCCGACACCGTCATCAACAAGGCGCTCCAAGAGTATGATATCGTTCTTGAAATCAGGATCCGCAATAGAGACGGACAGGGGGATTCGGTCGCGGACCTTTTCGCCCAGCAGCGCCCAGACCGGCTGGCCGGTGATCCGCCCGTGCAAGTCCAGAAGCGCTGTGTCGAGCGCGGCTTTCGCCTCGGTGCAATGGGCTATGGCATAAAGCGCGTCAGACATGATTGCTACGCGATCCGAGACGCGCCGTCCCGTGACAAGGGGCCGGAGATAGCGGTCGAGCGCGGCAAAGCTGGCTTCCGGTGACCCGGTGAAAACTGACCAAGGCGAGGCTTCGCCCCAGCCGGAAGTGCCGTCTTCTGCAGTCAGGCGCAGGATCACAACTTCGCAGGTGGCTTCTACCGTGCCAATCCCATGGTCGCGCCGCGACGTGACGGGCAAGGCCAGATACCAGACATCGTAGCCTGTGATACGTTGATTGGTATCGCTCACGCGATAAACCCCCCGGCTTCCCGAGCACCAGCCTGCCTGAAGTGCGGCATCATTTCTAATACAATTACTTTGCATTTGTATAAGAAAAAGTGATGTAATTCGGTATGGCTCCTCGGTTTCGGCAATATCAGGCGTTTCACGCCATAATCGACACGGGCACCGTGACCGGCGCCGCCGAGGCCCTTGGCATTTCGCAACCCGGCATCAGCAATCTGATAGCCGAGCTGGAACGCCAGACGAAGTTGAAGCTGTTCGAGCGCCAGCGCGGCCGACTTGTGCCGACACCCGAGGCGGCCGTGCTGTTCCGGGAGGTCGACACCGTGGTGCGCGGGCTTGACCATGTGACGCAGGCCGTCGTGGATTTGCAGAACCAGAAGGCCGGTCAGTTGCAGGTGGCGACAAGTCACGCGATGGCGTTCGGCTTCATGCCGGGCGAGATCGCGCGATTCGTGAAGGACCGGCCGAACCTGACCATCGCTTTTCAGTCGCAGTACTCGTCGAAAATCCAGGAATGGGTCAGCGCGGGTCTGTTCGAGATCGGAATCTGCGAAGTGCCGCTGCGCCACGATGGCCTGGACCGGCGTGACTTGTCGTTTGCTGTTCAATGCGTTGTGCCGGACACCTCACCCCTGGCGCAGCACGAAGTCCTGACGCCCTCGTTGCTGTCCGACGAGCCATTCATAGTGATGGGGGCCGATCATCTGGTGACGGCACGGACCCGCGAGGCGTTCCACGCCGAAGGAGCAAGGCTTCGGATCCGGGGTCACACGGACTTGTTCAGAAACGCGCTCAGCCTCGTGAAGCAGGGGCTTGGTGTGGCACTCGTCGATCCTTTCACGCTATCGTCCGATGATGGGGCAGGTTATGTCGCGAGACCTTTCAAGCCGCTGATCCTGCTGGACATGATCATTGTCACCGCGCGTGGCCGACCCTTGTCCGCGGTGGGTCACGAGTTTCTGGAGGTGGCCGACGCCAGCCTGAGAAAAATGGCGTATTGGCCGCCCGCGTGATCGAGCGTGCTGGCGCGTCGGTGTCTTCTTGTGTCATCTGGCGAAGATGACACCGCGCGGGAGGCAGGGATGAAGTTAACGGGTGGCAAGGCGCTTTACGGGGCATCGGTCGGCATCCTGATGTTGGAGGCGCGGTTCCCACGCATTCCGGGAGACATGGGCAACGCGGGCACCTGGGATTTCCCGGTATTATATCGCGTGGTCCGCGACGCCTCGCCCGACCGGGTGGTCCGGCGCGGGGCCGAGGGGCTGTTGCCCGCCTTCATCGACGCGGCGCGAGCGCTCGAGGCAGACGGCGCGGACGGGATCACGACCAATTGCGGGTTCCTGTCGTTGTTTCAGAAGGAACTCGCCGAGGCGGTGAGCGTCCCGGTGCTGACATCCTCGCTGATGCAGGTTGCGGCTGTGAACGCCTTGCTGCCCGCCGGCAAGCGTGCAGGACTTTTGACCGTGTCGGGATCAACTCTGACGACCGCGCATTTGGAAAAGGCGGGCGTTCCCGAGGGGACACCCATCGGGACGACCGAGGCGGGCGTGCATTTCACGCGCGCGATACTGGGCGATGAGTACGAGTTGGACACGGATCTGGCCGAGAAAGACAACGTGGACGCAGCAGTTGCACTGGCAGAGGCGAACGCCGACTTGGGGGCGATCGTGCTGGAGTGCACCAACATGACGCCCTATGCCGCGGCAATGCGCAAAGCGACGGGATTGCCCGTGTTCTCCATCTTTTCCCTTGTGGGCTGGTTCCAATCGGGTTTGTCGCCCAAACGGTGGCACGTCGAAATCTGAACGGCGTTCAAATTTTTGTTGTCTGGCGTATTCGAATCGCGTACTCATGTTTTGAACAACGTTCACAAAGTGAGTCGCACCATGCCACACGTCGTAGATACCTACCGTCTTGTTGCCGATCAGATCCTGACCGAAGCCCAAGCATCCGAGATTGCGCGCAGGTCGCGAGAGACCATGGTCTCGCTGCTTGTGAACGCGGTGCTGTGCCTCGGGATCGTCGCAGCAACCCTGGGCCTTGTGTTCTGGCTGGCAGACGCCCTTGCGGTTGCGATTGCCGGAGGCCTGTTTCTCGCCGGAGGTACACTCGTTCTGACGAGGTCCGAGGAGATGTACCGGATGCTAGGCAACGCCGCAGCGTTGGTGGGCGCGGGCATGCTGGTGACCGGCAGCGGGATAGAACTCATGGATAAGCTGCCCGACGCGGCAGGCGGCGTGATGCTGGCGGCAGGGGCGATTCTGGCCGGGCTGGCCTACGCCGCGTTCCGAAGAACCGATGGTCTGAAGTTCGCGGCGGGCTCTGTCCTGCTGATGGGACTTGGCATGCACATTTTGGGTGTCAGCCTGGTACTCCAAGATGCAACCGGTCTGCTGCGAGCGGCCTGCCTGGGCTACGCGGCCGTTCTGGTGGCGGGTGCCGGATACCTTGTTGACGTGCGGTTTGTCACCGCTCTGGCCATCGTGCCATTCGCGCAGATGCTTGACACCGGAACCGCCTATTTTCACGCGGCCTACTTTTTCTATTCTCCCGAACCGACGCTCACGATCCTGCAGATGGGAGTGCTTGTGGGCGCTGGGGCGTGGGCCATGTCGCGCTGGTCCGACCGGATCGGCCGTCATGCCGGGATCCTCGCGATCATGGCCGCGGTTGTCGGCAATCTCGCCTTCCTTGTGGGTTCGCTCTGGGGCGACACGGTCGGCGCGGAGATGTTAAGCGGTCGTCCCCAATGGACCGACAGCATGGATTGGGAAACCTATTACCAGGCCATCGAGGCTTGGGAGGCGACATTCCTTCACATCTCGGAGCACGTCTTCACAGTGCTCTGGGCGATCCTGCTGGCGGCTGGCGCGTTCTGGGCGGGGCATTCGGGCAAGCGTGGTCTGTTCAACGCCGCCATGACCTTCGGTGCGATCCACGGCTACACCCAGTTGTTCGAGACCATGTCCGACGAGCCTCTGGCCTGGGCGCTGGGCGGTTTGGCGGCGATCCCGCTGGCCTGGGGAATGTGGCGCCTGAACATATGGCTGTCGCGGAGCGCGGCGCCGGCCGCTTAGGCCAGTGACGCAATCGATCTGCAGAACGCCGCGTTCCCGGCTTGACTCGCCCGGGACGCGGGCTTAGCCCAAAAGTGCTTTGGTTTCACCCCGGTTCGCCGGGGCGATGAAAAGGGAACGCGGTTCGGGCCTTGGTCCAACTCCGCGGCTGCCCCCGCAACTGTAGGCGGAGAGCGAGGCTGCACATGCCACTGGGACCGACGGTCCCGGGAAGGCCAGCCAAGCGATGACCCGCAAGCCAGGAGACCTGCCAAGGCGTCACCCGGTTCCCTCTCGGGGTTGAGGGGCGAACAGCGGCTTCCGCAGTGGTGATCGAGCCGTCTGCGGAAAGAGTCACTTTCCAATGACTTTTGTGGGGATGGCGGCGGGCTTTGCCCGGCGTCGACGATATTGGAACCGGGTCATGAAAACCAAATCTAAACTATTCCTAACAGCGGCATTCCTGCTTCCGCAGGCCGCTTTCGCGCAAAGCGCAATCGAACTGGACGAAGCGCTTGTAACCTCGGGCCTGATCCCGGTCGAAGTGAACAGGACCGGCGCCAGCGTTGAAGTGATCGGGGCAGAAGACCTGGCCGGCGGATCTCAGAGCGTGCAGGAAGCCCTGACGCGGCTGCCTGGTGTCAGCGTCGTGGCGAACGGCGGGCTGGGGCAGGAGAGCACGCTCGTGATCCGCGGGCTGGGCGAGACCTATATCGGCGTGACGTACGACGGGATCGAGGTCACGGACCCCGCGGCACCCACGAACACCTTCGCTTTCGGACAACTGTCGCGCCCAGGCGCGGGACGGATCGAACTGGCCAAAGGCACGCAGACAGCCGTCTACGGCTCGGACGCGATTGCGGGCACGGTCAACATCACCTCATGGCGACCCGGCAAGGACGGGTTCTCGTGGGGTTCGAGCGTCGAGGCCGGTAGCAACGGCACCTATGCCGCGACGCTGAACATGGGTCAACGCGACGAGGATACGGAAATCGCCTTCACGTTGTCGCGGATCATCTCGGACGGCTATGCGGCGGACGTTTCGAACGCCGAGGCCGACGGGTTCCGCCAGACGGTACTGAGCTTCTCCATTGAACAGGCCCTGAGCGAGACCGTAACGGCAGGCGCGACGCTGTTTCACTCGAACGACGAGACCGAGTACGACGCCTTCGGCTCGGAGACCGGCCTGTCGGACGGCGAGCGCACCGGAGTCAGGACTTACCTGACCTTCGCGGGCGAACGCATCGACCATGAAGTCGGCCTGTCCTATTTCAAGGCGACACGAGACGAGGTCAGTGACTTCGGGCCGTTTCCGTTCGAGGGCACGCGCAAGAAAATCGAGTATATCGGACGCACGGATATCAATCCGAACGTCAAGTTGGCCTTTGGGGCGGACTGGACGAAGGAAATCTCCTCGGCTGGCGGGACACCCTTCGACGACGACAACGGCGGTATCTTCGGCGAGGTCAACTGGGCGCTGTCGGATGCAACGGACGTCGCCCTTTCGTTGCGCCACGACGTCTATTCGGACTTCGACGACCAGACCACCGGACGTGTCGCGATGGTTCATCGGATGCCGGGAGATCTGACGATCAAGGGAACCATCGGCACCGGCTACCGCGCGCCGTCCCTGCAGGAGCGGTTCGGCTTCGGCGGCGATCCCACGTTCGTGCCGGAGGAAAGCATCGGCGGCGACCTAGGCGTGACCAAGGGGTATGGTGACGGTTCGCTCAGTGCGACGGTCTTCTACAGCGAGATCGACAATCTGATCCGCTACGACCGTAGCACGTTCTCGCTGTTTCAGCTTCCGGGAACCACCGTGGCGCAGGGCGTCGAGCTTTCGGGCGACTGGAAAGTCGGCCGGGCGACCGTCTTCGGCAACTACACGTACACGGATGCAGCGACCGAAGGCGCACGGCTTGTGCGCGTGCCGCGACATGATCTGGTGCTTGGGGTCGAGATGCCGTTGGCAGAGAAGCTGGATGGAACGGTCGAGGTGCGCCATGTGCGCGGGCTTCTGGATGTGGACGACTTCGGAGCCTCGGTGCCGATGGACGATTTCACCGTCGCCAACCTGGAGGTCAGCTACGCCGTAAGCGAGACGACCGAGGCCTATATCCGGATCGAGAACCTGCTCGATGAGGACTATCAGACCACATTGGGATACGATGCTCCGGGACGGGGTATCTACGTGGGCTTGAGTGCGTCTTTCTAGGATCATAACAATCGCGGCCACCCTGGGGCTTTCCGGAGTGGCCGCAGCCGAGGCGCCGAAGCGTGTCGTCTCGATGAACCATTGCGCCGACCAGTTCGCGCTTCTGTTGGCGGCGCCCGGTCAGCTTCTGTCGGTCAGCCATATCGCGGCCGATCCCTTCACATCCGTTCTGGCGGAGGAAGCCTCTCGGTACCCGCTCAACCGGGGCGGGGCCGAGGAAATTTTCCGGATGCAGCCTGACCTCGTGCTCGCCAGCACCTGGAGTGATCCGATGGCAACGGGCATGCTGGAAAGGCTGGGCGTGCGGGTCGAGCGCGTCGACGGTGTGGACCGGCTGGACGACATCGCCGGTCAGCTTCGGAAGGTCGGCGCGCTTCTGGGGCGCGA
Source organism: uncultured Silicimonas sp. (assembly GCA_964601395.1). GTDB lineage: Bacteria > Pseudomonadota > Alphaproteobacteria > Rhodobacterales > Rhodobacteraceae > JAVJUV01. Next base: position 15,311 of record CAZRNL010000034.1, read on the forward strand.
GGACGCCGCCGAGGCCGCGGCGCTTGCCGTCCAGGCCCGGCTTGCGAATCTTCCGAAACCGGATGCGGAAAATCGCCCCGAAGCCGCGTTTTTCCATGCGGGTGGCTATTCACTTGGCCGGGGAACGCTGGCGCATGAAATCCTGACCCGCGCGGGATTCGACAATCTTGCCGAAAGGGTGGGGCGCAGCGACGGTGGCTACCTGTCCGTCGAGGTCCTCCTGATGAACCGCCCCGATGTTCTGATCACCGCCCCGGCCTATTCGGGGTCGAGCCAGGCAGAGGCGTTGATGGCGCATCCCGCGATTGCCGACATTCCGCAGGTCGAGAGCGGGGCGGCTTGGGGTTGCGGACTGCCCTTCGCGCTGGACGCAGTCGAGGACCTCATCGCCGTACGTGAAGGGCTGGACGGCTGAGCGCCGGCGACGCGCGAGAGGTCTTTTCCGCCTCGCACGCGCCTTCGTCTTGTGGGTCAAATGGAAAGCGCCGGTCAGGAAGCCGCTTTCATGTAGCCTTCCGCCTTCAGCTTCTCGTGCGCCATGTCGAGCGACTTCCATGCGCGGTCGATCAGGATGTCGATTTCGTCCGTGGTCAGGACAAGCGGAGGCGAGATGATCATCCGG
>CAZRNL010000035.1:0-264 GCA_964601395.1 uncultured Silicimonas sp.
AACGTGACGTGTCGCCGGCTCGTCGAACGTCGAAGACACCACCTCACCTTTCACGGAGCGCTGCATGTCCGTCACTTCTTCCGGCCGTTCGTCGATCAGAAGAACGATCAGGTAGCATTCCGGATGGTTGGTCTCGATCGAATGCGCGATGTTCTGCAACAGAACCGTCTTGCCCGTCCGCGGAGGTGCCACGATCAGGCAACGCTGGCCCTTGCCGATCGGAGAGACGAGGTCGATGATCCGGGCAGAGCGATCCTTGATCGT
>CAZRNL010000035.1:274-15927 GCA_964601395.1 uncultured Silicimonas sp.
GTCGGATCCTCGATCTCCATGTTCATCCGCTCGTCTGGATAAAGCGGCGTCAGGTTGTCGAAACTGACCTTGTGACGCGCCTTCTCCGGATCCTCGAAATTGATCTTCTCGACCTCGGTCAAAGCAAAGTACCGCTCGTTCTCGTTCGGCGCGCGGATGACGCCTTCCACGGTATCGCCCGTCCGAAGTGCATGCTGCCGGATCATGTCGGGCGACATGTAAATATCGTCGGGACCTGGAAGATAGTTCGCTTCGGGAGACCGGAGAAATCCAAATCCGTCCTGCAGAACCTCAAGAACACCGTCACCCCCGATGACCCAATCATCGTCCGCGAGCTCTTTCAGGATCGAGAACATCATCTCGCCCTTGCGCATGGTCGAGGCGTTCTCGATTTCAAGCTCTTCAGCCATGGTCAGAAGCTCTTTGGGAGATTTGACCTTCAGCTCGGCAAGGTTCAAACGGTCAGACATTGATCAACCTCTCGGAACGGCCAGTTCCTGCCGCACGCTTCAATCTGGTTCTGGGCAATTCAACAGCGAACAGGACGTCCACCGGACCAGACATGTAGGCGTCGAGGACGCCCGAGTCAATCCGGCTCAGAACGGGCGCGCTATGACCGACACGACGATAACGATCATCAGCACGGTGGGGACTTCGTTCATCAGCCGATAGTGCCGTCCGTCGCGGATATCGCGATCTGCGGCGAAATCCTTTCTGCGCTGACCGCACCAGAAGTGAAACCAGGTCATGCCCAAAACCGCAGCGGCCTTGGTCCAAGGCCAGATTTGCGACCAGTCCACGATACCCGGCGTAGCAACAAGAAGCAGGCCGAAGACCCAGGTCGAGATCATCGCCGGGTTCATGATGACACTGATCAGCTTGTATTCCATCGACATGAAGAGGGAATGCGTCGCACCCTCCTGCCCCACGACCTCGGCATGGTAGACAAAAAGCCTTGGAAGATAGAACAGGCCGGCCATCCACGCGATCACCGAGATCACATGCAAGGATTTCACCCATGGATAGATGGCGAACAGAATATCCGACAAAATCGTTCCCCGCGCTTCTCTGCGCCTCACTTAGATAAAATAAAGAGGATAAAGAAAAGATGTGGGATCTGTAGGGGGTATGGATAAGTCGAATTACTGGTCTCCAACCCAAGTTATGCACACGTCGACTTCGCTGATCCAAACTCGTCAACCAGTGTGGAGAAGACCATAAAAGCTATGGAAAAATAGATATTTAACGAAGATTGATTTATGCGATGTGGTGTAGAGAAGCGGTGCATAACATTAGAAAACGAGAGTTATGCTTGCTCTGGGGAGAAGAGTTCCCCACGAGGGATAACACAGGGTCGAGGCCCGCGAGATGACCCGGCAACGATTGACGGCAGACGAGGTCTCGGCTTACGCACATTCTGCTCATCCGCCAGTCGGCTTCCCATACACAGGCTTATACACATGGACCCCCTGATCCTCGCATCGCAATCGGCTATCCGTGCCGAGCTTTTGCGCCGCGCGCGGGTTCCGTTTCGTGTCGAGGTCGCGCGGATCGACGAGGATGCAATCAGGGACGCGCTGAGGGCCGAAGGTGCTTCGCCCCGCGATGTCGCCGATGCGCTTGCCGAGGCGAAGTCCCGAAAGATCGCTGGGAAGTTTCCTGCGGCGCTGGTGCTTGGCTGCGATCAGATCCTCGCCTGCGACCAGCGCATCTATTCGAAGGCATCATCGCCAGGTGAAGCCGTCGCTCAACTGAAGTCACTTCGCGGAAAAACCCACCATCTTCTGTCCGCGGCCGTTCTTTTTGAGGACGCCGAACCGATCTGGCGTCACGTGGGACAGGTGCGCATGACGATGCGCGATGTTTCCGACGACTATGTGGAAGACTATGTCGCCCGCAACTGGGACAGTATCCAGCACTCTGTCGGATGCTATAAGCTCGAGGAAGAAGGCGTGAGGCTGTTCACCAGGATCGACGGAGACCACTTCAATGTTCTGGGCCTACCGCTTCTGGAACTCTTGTCCTATCTGACGTTGCGAGGCACCTTGCCCACATGACCGACAATCGCATCCCCCTTGCCGGCGTCATAGGATCGCCGGTTGCGCATTCCAGATCGCCCAGGCTGCATCAGCACTGGCTGAGGAGGTATGGTATCCAGGGCCATTATGTCCCGATGGATATCGCCGCCGCTGATCTGGACCAGGCGATCGAGGTGCTGCCCAAGCTGGGTTTCGTTGGAGTCAACGTCACGATTCCGCACAAGGAACACATCCTTGCACTCGCCGACCTGATCACCGACCGCGCGGCCTTGATGGGGGCGGCAAACACCCTCACCTTTCGGCCAGACGGTAAGGTTTATGCCGACAATACAGACGGATACGGGTTTCTTGAGAACCTCAGGCAAGGCGCGCCCGACTGGGACCCCAATGCCGGAGCCGCAGCTGTGATCGGCGCTGGCGGCGCGGCAAGAGCGGTGGTTTCTTCGCTCATTGACGCGGGCGTCGGTGAAATCAGGCTGTCCAACCGGACAAAGGCCCGGAGCGAGGCGCTTAGACAGGAATTCGGCACCAAGATATCCGTCTACGACTGGGTTCAGGCAGGAAACATGCTTGAGGGTGCGGCCCTCGTGGTGAACGCAAGTTCGCTCGGGATGACGGGCAAGCCTGAAATGCGTGTCCCGCTGGACGGCATCGGAAAGGATGCTGTGGTCACGGACCTGGTCTACGCACCACTTGAAACGCACTTGCTGTCCTATGCCCGGTCTATCGGTTGCCGCACGATCGACGGTCTTGGAATGCTGCTGCATCAGGCAGCGCCGGCCTTCGAGCGTTGGTTCGGCGTTCGCCCCGAAGTCGATGAGGATTTGCGCAAGGCGGTTCTGAGGTGAGCGAACCCTTTGTGATCGGTCTGACCGGCTCGATCGGCATGGGGAAATCGACGACGACCAGGATGTTCGCGGACGCAGGCATTCCGGTTTGGGACGCGGATCGGGCGGTGCATCGGCTTTATGCGCGCGGTGGCGCCGCCGTTGAGCCCGTCGCAAGGGAATTCCCCGAGGCAATCAAAGATGGCGAAGTCCGGCGGGATATCCTCTCGAAGCTGCTCGAGAGAAACCCGGACGCCCTTACTCGGCTCGAGGCCATCGTACACCCGCTCGTCGCACGTGAACGCGCCGATTTCCTGGCGACAGCGACGGCGCCGATTGTACTGCTGGATATCCCACTTTTGTTCGAGACGAGAGCGGATCGAATGGTGGATGCAGCAATCGTTGTGTCGGTCTCGCCTGAAGAGCAGCGACGCCGCGTCATGGAACGCGAGGGAATGACCGAGGAAAGATTCAAAGGCTATCTTGCAAAACAGATGCCCGATGAAGAGAAACGTCAGCGTGCAGATTTCGTGATCGACACCTCCAGCCTTGAAACCGCGCAAAAGGGTGTTCATGCTGTTTTGAAGCATATTAGAGACTTGGCAAATGATCCGTGAAATCGTTCTGGACACAGAAACCACTGGCTTCGATCCGCATTCCGGTGACCGCATCGTCGAGATCGGAGCGGTGGAACTGGTGCGTCATGTCCCGACAGGGAACACCTATCATCAGTACATCAACCCTCAGCGCTCGATGCCCGACGAGGCTTTTCAGGTCCACGGGCTAAGCGATGAGTTTCTTCGCGACAAGCCGCTGTTCAAGGATATAGCAGCGGACTTCATGAGCTTTGTCGGTGACGCCAGGCTGGTCATCCATAATGCGGCTTTCGACATGAAGTTCATCAATGCCGAACTGACCTGGATCGGGATGACGAACATTCCCTGGGAACAGGCGATAGATACACTGGATATCGCGCGGCGGAAGTTTCCGGGGTCGCCCGCCTCGCTGGATGCCTTGTGCCGACGTTTTGGAATCGACAACTCGTCCCGCACCCTTCACGGCGCGTTGCTGGACAGTGAAATCCTTGCGGAAGTCTATCTTGAACTGATCGGCGGCCGGCAGCCCGACTTTGCGCTGAGCGGGGCAGAGACTGTCACCGCGTCGTCCTCGGGGATTGAAATCTGGCGTCCTGTCGCGCGGGCGCAAGCTCTGCCGTCTCGCCTGAGCACGGAAGAAGAGGCGGCGCACAGCGCGTTTGTAGCCTCGATGGGCCCAAAAGCGCTGTGGTCGCGGCTCAGTTGACCGGCGCGCTCTCCGCCGTCTGCTGACGCTGGGCCAGCTGCTGCCGGTAGAGCGCCACGAAATCTATGGTGTCCAGGTTCAGCGGCGGAAAGCCCCCGTCACGCGTGACGTCGCTCACGATGCGGCGCACGAACGGGAAAAGCATCCGCGGGCACTCGATCAGCAGGAAGGGATGCAGCTGTTCGTTCGGAACGTTGTCGATCTGAAACAGACCCGAATACTCGAGTTCAAAAACGAACAGGACAGCATCCGACCCCTTGTTCTTGGAGGTTATGTTGAACTTGGTCGTGACTTCGTACTGGTTTCCCTCACCGCGCTTGCGGCCATCAAGAGCGACCTGAACCTGAATATCGGGCTGCACCTCTCCTTCGATGGGTTTCCGCGAGAGAATGTTCTCGAAAGACATATCCCGTATGAATTGGCCCAGAATCTTCATCTGGGGCATCACTGGCTGCTGAGGCGCAGCGCCGTTGTCGTTCTCAGTCATGGAATGCTCCGCCTTCGGAAACCTAAATCGGGCACTGTCTAACAGAGCCCTCAGCCACTCTCAATGCCGGGTCCAGCCGGAAGGGCCGCTTTGTGGGTCGCGAGTACCCAGATCTTCGAACTCAGCGTCTATTATCGTGGGATCGCGCGGGTCCTGCGGTCCAGGACCATGGGGATAATCGGCTGCGACCACGCGTTTCCGGATCGTCCTGAAGACGGCGCTGCGCACAGAGGGCACAAGCAGCGCAAATCCGACGCCATCGGTGAAGAATCCGGGTGTCAGCAGCAAGGCGCCGGAAAACAGGATCATCGCACCATGCACCAAAGCCTCGGTCGGATCGCGCATATCCTCAAGAGAACCCTGAAGGCTCCGCAGGACCGCAAGTCCCTGGCTTCGGACCAGAAGCGTTCCCAGAATGGCGGTCACAACGACGCTGAACAAAGTCCAGCCAAGACCGATCAGGCCTCCGATCTGGATGAAAAGTGCGATCTCGATCAGGGGAACGACCAGAAACAGCAAGAACAGACGCATTTGGACCTCTTCGTCGCAGGACCGCCGGTGGACTCGACCGCCGACGCACCCTACATATGTGCCCTGAAACAAAGAAACCAACACGTCGTCGGCCTGAGAGGTTCCATGAGCTCGTCACTGATACAATTACTGGTCTTGGCGGGGATCGCCCTATTCCTGATTCTGCGGCTGAGAAGTGTTCTTGGAACCCGCGATGGTTTCGAAAAGCCACGCGTGACCGAAAACACATCGCAGCGCGTTGGAAAGCGCCCCGAGTTCGATGTCATCGAAGGCGGGCCAGATCACGACATTACCGACCATGTCGAAGACGGTTCGACCAGCGCCAAGGCGTTGGCCGCAATGAAAATGGCCGAGCCTGGATTCATGGTCGGCCCATTCCTCGAGGGCGCCCGCGGCGCCTACGAGATGATCCTCATGGCGTTCGAGAAGGGCGACTTGTCTCCGGTCAGCGATTTCCTCGCGCCCGAGGTCGCCAATTCGTTCCAGGACGTGATCGATCAGCGTGAAGCCGAGGGCCTGAAGGTCGAGGCGCACTTTGTCGGCGTGCGTGAGATTGCGCTTAAAGAGGCGACGTTCGACCGCAAATCCGGCGAAGGCGATGTCACGGTGCGTTTCGTCGGCGAAATGACGTCGGTTGTGAAGAATGCCGAGGGAGAAATCGTTGAGGGCAATCCGAACGAGATCAAGCGTCAGCGCGATGTCTGGACATTCTCCCGGATCATGGGGTCCAACGATCCGAACTGGCAGTTGGTTGCGACCGGAGAATGATGCCGCGGCTGGGCCTGGCATTTGCTGTTGCGACAGTAATCATGGCAGGATCAGCCGCGTCAGAAACGCATCTCCTCGACTGGTCCGACCTGCATGGCTGGCAGGATGACGATCATTCCGCGGCGCTTTCGGTCTTTCTCGAGACATGTGGTGATCTTGTCGAGGGCGACTGGCCTGCCGTTTGCGCCTATGCGCGCCAACAAGGCGATGCCCGCGAATTCTTCCAGACCTTCTTCCGGCCGGTCCTGATTACCGACGGCGAAGAGCCCTTGTTCACGGGCTACTACGAGCCGGAACTCGTCGGATCAAGAAGCCCTTCGGACAGGTTCCGATATCCCCTGTATCGTCGGCCGACAGACGCGCCGGAGGACGCGCCATGGCTGACGCGTGAGGAAATCGAGACAACGGGGGCGCTTTCCGGGAAGGGGCTGGAGATCGTTTGGCTGGAAGACCCGGTCGACAAGTTTTTTCTTCAGATTCAAGGTTCTGGCAGAGTTCGGCTGGCCGAAGGCGGCATCCTGCGTGTCGGCTATGGCGGAAAGAACGGGCATCCCTACAGGTCGGTTGGAATGGAGCTGGTCAGGCGCGGCGTTTTCGAGGCGCACCAGGTTTCGGCCCAGACGATCCGTGGCTGGGTTCAGAGGAATCCGGCGCTTGGCCTCAAGCTGCTGTGGCACAACCCCTCCTACGTGTTTTTCCGGGAGGTCAGCCGGGTGCCCTCCAACAAGGGACCGCTTGGCGCAATGAACCGGTCCGTTACTGCGGGCCGAACCGTTGCCGTCGACCCGGAGTTTGTGCCGCTTGGCGCGCCGGTCTGGTTGGAAAAGGACGGCACTTCGCCACTTCGGCGCCTTATGATCGCACAGGATACCGGATCTGCCATCAAGGGCGCGCAGCGTGCGGACATTTTTTATGGCACAGGCGCCGAAGCTGGCGCGATTGCCGGTCGCATTCGCGATCGTGGCAGGATGATTGTCCTTCTTCCCATTGAACAGGCCCTGATGCTCGCCGAAGGGATCTGAAGTGACCAGGCGCCGACCCAGATTTCTGCGCCCGGACGAGGAAGAGCTCTGGGGCAGGATAGCCAGAACAGCGCGCCCTCTGACTCCTGAAAGGCAGCCCGCCCTCCAGAAAGCCGTCGACGCCAAGTCAGCGCCAGCCCCGAAGCCTGCCAAGCCGCCGCACCGCCTCGAAGCGTTCGAAATCGGTTCGCGAACGTCGACTTCCATGCCGGGCTACAGGCTTGATGCCGATCCATCGCGGCTGCTGTCGAAAGCCCCGCTTCGTATGGATCGCGGCGCGTTTCTAAAGATGAAGCGGGGAAAGCTTGTCCCCGACGCGCGTATCGATCTTCATGGGATGACCGCGGATGCGGCGCTATCAGCCCTGACGGGATTCCTCTTTCGCGCACACTCCGGAGGCAAGCGCCTTGTTCTTGTGATCACGGGCAAGGGCCGCATTATGGAAGACGATGATCCTGTCCCGGCGCGTACCGGCGTACTCCGCCAGAGTGTGCCGAACTGGCTGTCGCGCCCCCCGCTCAGCTCGATCGTTCTTCAGATCGTCGAGGCCCATCAGAAGCACGGCGGTTCAGGCGCGTTCTACGTGTATCTCCGCCGGAGCGGCTAGCAGGGGCTGGGCACGGGTGACGGCAACCCAGACCAGAACAGCAGAGACCAGGAAATAGAGCGATATTGCGAACATCTGATCAGGGAAGCTGTACCCGAAGTCGATCATCACGCCCGATATTCCGGGTCCGACCGCCGATCCGAACACCATGATGCTTGTCGAGGCCGCCTTGATCGCGCCGATGTGCCGCGTCCCGAAATACTCCGCCCAGAATGCGGTAATGAGGGTCGCCTGAAGCCCGGTCGCGATTCCGAGCAGGACAAAGGCGAAAGCAGCGACAGCCAGGGAGTCTGTTACCCCGAGAACGGCGAAACCAGCGATCCACGGCAACAGAAAGACCTGCATGGCCCTGCCGGACCCGAAACGGTCGATCAGCGCGCCCGACGACAGCGTGACGGCCACCGATACAGCGGTCAACACGGGGATAAGTGCCAGGTAGTCGACAAGCGGCCAACCCTTGATCTCTGCTATGTGCACCTGCTGGAAAAAAAGAGCGGTGCCCCAAGCCGAAGGTCCGAGCAGCATCGGCAGAAGCATCAGGAAGAATGACGACTTCAGAACCTCGGGTCTGGTCCAGTGACGCCCTTCCATTCCGACGCTGGAGGTCGTCTCGGTGTGAAATGCAGGAGTTCTCTCGAACGTGAGCGCCCAGAGAACGAAAGGCAGCGCGATCAGGACAAGCCCGGCGGCAACGCCCCAGAGGATTCGCCAATCCCACAGTGAAAGAAGTGCCGCGAAGATCATGGGGTAGAAGGCCTGACCGAACGCGAAACCCATCGCCGAGATCGAAAGCGCAAGCCCCCTTCGTCCCACGAACCACCTGGCCATCGACGTTGCAGTCAGCTGGTACATCATGCCCTGACCGAAAAACCGCAGAAGGAAAAGGATGATCCCCAGCCCTACCACCGAGGTGTTCAGGCCCATTGCGATACAGGCGATCGCAAGTCCCGGCATGACGACCCAACAAAGCGTTCTGACCCTGAAACGATCGCTTAACGAACCCGCCCAGAACAACACGACAGCAGAGACGGTCGTGGCGATGGTATAGAGACCACCCCACTGGCCATCCGTAAGGGCGAACTCGGACATGATCTGTGCGGCGAAGATCGAGATGAAGAACGTCTGCCCCGCGCAGGACGTCAACAATAGGACAACGCCGACAGAGAGAAAACGAAGGTTATCTCGTATAAAACGCAGTGAATCCATCCGAGCCTTCTCTGCCTTTTTCGCAGGATTGAAAAGGCCGGAGGGGTTAATTCAGGATGCGCGCGGCGGCCAGGGCGCCGTCTATGCTGGAGACAATCACGTCGGCACCGATGGGGTTGTAAAGTTCGGGCCGTGCCGTGGCCGCCGAACCGCCAAGCAGGATGCGGGGCGCGCACGGCAAGGCCTTGAGACTGGCAATCAGGGCGGCAATATCCCGAAGGCTGTCATGACGCCCCGCGGTCAATCCCACGATGAAGGATTGTGACTGGGATACCTGCTCGACGATCACGCCTTGAGTAGCAGCCAGGATCATCTCGACGTCCCAGCCGTGCTGGCGAAAAGCCTCTGCCGCAAGGATGATACCAAGCGTGTGAGCCTGCTTGTCCAGCGTCACAAAGTGTACCAGCCCTTCCTTGTGAAGCTGCCGTTTGGGAGCACCGATCCGAAGCCCGGAATTTACCCGCAGCAAGGTCGAAATTCCCAGCGAAACGTCGATGAATGAAAGAGCGTCTGTTTCCCATTGCCACCCAAGGCGACGAGCCGCCTCCGCAAGCAGCGTGTCCGCAACTTGCTCATAGGGTGTGCCGCTGGCCGTCAGATTGCGCACCATATCGGTCGCGCCTTCCGCGTCGGCGTCGAGCAGAAAAGCACAGAACGCTTCGATCGTGGCGGGCGAAATCGAGATGCCTGGAGATTGCAGATTGTTCCGGACATGAGCGAGCCTGCTTAGCGCAGAGCGTGCAAGCGCAGTGACATCAACGGTTGGCGTGATTTCATGCCCGGCATTGCGTCCAGCCTGAACAGAGGCCCCGGTGCTCGGTGAATTCTGTCTCGTTGCCATGCTACACGAACTGTCCCGGTCCGAATGAACTTTTCCCGCACCCGAATGCTAACCCTTAGCGACGAAGTAGCACGACAAATGATCTTTGCCAGATGTCTTCGAGAAAGGATTCGGGACCAGTTTAGAGAACGTAGCGGCTCATGTCCGAGCTTTTCAGCAATTCGCCCAGATTTTCCTCAACGAAGGCCGCGTTGACGGTAACGCTTTCGCCGCCCCGATCTGGTGCGGTGAAAGACAATTCCTCGAACACGCGCTCCAGAACGGTGTAAAGACGACGGGCCCCGATGTTCTCTACCGACTGGTTTACGTCGGCCGCGATCTTGGCAAGAGCCGCAATTCCGTCTTCGGTGAACGTGACCGCGACATCTTCGGTGCCCATCAGGGCCTTGTACTGAAGGGTCAGGGCATTGTCCGTTTCAGTAAGGATACGGACGAAGTCCGCCTCGGTCAGCGCCCGCAGGTTCACCCGGATGGGGAGTCTTCCCTGAAGTTCCGGCAGCAGGTCCGAAGGCTTGGCGATATGAAACGCCCCCGAGGCGATGAACAGGATATGATCCGTCCGTATCGGGCCATACTTGGTAGAGACCGTGGTGCCCTCGATCAGAGGCAGCAAATCACGTTGCACACCTTCGCGGCTGACATCGGCACCGCGTGTTTCCGAACGTGCTGTGACCTTGTCGATCTCGTCCAGAAACACAATTCCGCTTTGCTCCACGGCATTCAGCGCAGCTTTCGTCACGGTTTCATCGTCCAGTAGCTTGTCGGCCTCTTCCTGAACGAGAATCTCGTAGCTTTGTGCCACGCTCATGCGCTTCTTGACCGTCCGTCCACCGAAACTCTTGCCGAACAGGCTACCCAGATCCAAAGCCATACCGCCCTGCCCCGGTGGCATTCCGGGAATGTCCATTCCTTGCAGAGGGTTTGATTGATCCCGCAACTCCAGCTCGACGACAGTTGAGTCAAGTTCGCCGGATCTCAGCTTCTTGCGAAACATCTCGAGAGTTTGCTCTCGCGCATGTTCGCCCGCGACAGCCGCCAGAACACGGTCTTCCGCCGCCTGGCGGGCCTTTGCCTTGACCTCGTCGCGCATGAGGTCGCGGGTCATGGTGATCGCCGCTTCCATCAGGTCGCGGATGATCTGTTCCACGTCGCGCCCGACATAGCCGACCTCGGTGAACTTGGTGGCTTCGACCTTGAGGAACGGCGCTCTCGCCAGCTTGGCCAGCCGACGCGATATCTCGGTCTTGCCCACGCCGGTCGGGCCGATCATCAGGATGTTCTTCGGATAGACTTCGTCTCGCAGATCGTCCGGCAACTGCTTGCGACGCCAACGATTGCGAAGCGCGACTGCGACTGCACGTTTGGCGTCGCTCTGGCCAATTATGTACCGATCGAGTTCCGAGACGATTTCGCGGGGGGTCAGATCGGTCATTTGGATATGCTCTCCACGGTCAGATTGCCATTGGTGTAGACGCAGATATCGGCCGCGATCGCCATGGCCTTGCGGGCGACGGCCTCGGCGTCGAGATCGCCGTCGATGATCGCGCGCGCAGCGGCCAATGCAAAATTTCCGCCGGAGCCGATGGCCGCCACGTCATGCTCGGGTTCAAGAACGTCTCCGGCCCCTGTCACCACGTAAAGCTCGGATCCGTCGGTCACGATCAGCATCGCTTCGAGTTTCTGAAGGTACTTGTCGGTGCGCCAGTCCTTCGCAAGCTCGACTGCGGCGCGTTGTAGCTGGCCGGGCGTTGCTTCAAGTTTTTTCTCGAGACGCTCCAGAAGCGTGAAGGCGTCTGCGGTCGATCCGGCAAACCCTGCCACGACATCATAGCCGCCGGGGCTTAGGCGCCGCACCTTCTTTGCGGTTCCCTTGATGACAGTCTGACCGAGGCTCACCTGCCCGTCTCCGGCGACGACGACCCTGCCCCCCTTGCGGACGCCAATGATCGTTGTTCCGTGCCAGCCCGGAAATTCCTTGTCACCCATGAAAGCCTCCATTGCTCCGGGCTATATGCTAATGGGCGCCAAGGACTGCAACCCGGAGCGTCGTTCGACAGGAAAAAGGCCGCCCGGAGGCGGCCTTGCATCAAAACGCGTGCGAATGCTCAGATCGATTCGTCGATCCAGCCCTTGAGCGCGGCCTTCGGGGCGGCGCCGGTCTTGTTAGAGACGACCTGACCATCCTTGAAAAGAAACAACGCGGGAATACCCCTTACGCCAAGCTGGGCGGGCAGGTTGGGGTTCTCGTCAACGTTCACCTTTGCGATCTTGACCGCGCCACCGTACTCGTCGCTCAGTTCTTCCAGGGCGGGGCCGATCATCTTGCACGGGCCGCACCACTCAGCCCAAAAGTCCACGACAACCGGCACGTCCGACTGACGGACCTCGGCGTCAAAAGTGTCATCGGTGACGGCGACAGTCGCCATGGCAGGCCTCCTTGCGGCAGCATCAAAACAGAGGTTGAAGGTAGGCAGGCGTTGGGCAAAGGTCAAGATGTGGTAGAGCGGCCCAAAGCCTGCCTCACGATACCGTGCGGAAGCTCCATCAATCTGGCTGAGCGCGTCCAGAGCACCTGCAATATCACCATCCTGTCCGGAAAGACCGCCTCCAGCGCTTCGAGATAGGCTCCCATCTGGCGGAGAATGCCTTCCGGGACCTGCTCCGGGCCGTCGGGCACGACCGCATTCGTCTTGAAATCGACGGCGACCACCTGATCCGGGCCAACGATCAGCCTGTCTATGGTGCCCGAAACCGTCTGGTGCAGTGTCGGCAGGAATGCCGCGACGTCCACTTCCGCAAGCGTGTTGCCGTCGAAAAGCCAGGGATGAGCGTCGAGGTTCGCCAGCGCCTCGGCAATCATGCCGTCCATATCATCGTCCGGCGCGGGAAGGTTTCGTGCGGCCAATATGCGCGCGGCCGCCTGATGGGTGCGGGACGTGCTCGGCAGATGCTCGAGAAGACTGTGAATCATCGTTCCGTATCGCAGCGCGCCCGCTTCATCGCGATCGCCACCGGCAAGCATCTTCGCGCCGCCAAGATCGGAGGGCGACCGCGGCTCGGGATCGACTGGACGCGCGACAGCGGATGACATGAGGAAATCCGGCAAAAGTGGCAATTCAGAGCCTGCTTCCGGGGTTCCGTTAGCGGCATGGAGAGGCCACGTTCCATGGCTGACGCGCAGTCCGGGTCCGAACGCAGTGTCAAGCACTTCGGGGCTCATGCGCTGAAGTCCGGCCTCGATCAACTCGTGCCAGTGGTTCTTGCTTTTGTCGGTCTCGACACCGCAAACGAGCAGCCAGCTCTCGGCGCGAGTCATCGCCACGTACAGAAGCCTTCGCCTTTCATCCCGATCCGCCTCTTCTGCCAGGGCGCGCGCGGGTTTCAGGATTTCGGGACAGTTTTCCTTCGACATTCGCCAGACAGGCACCTCGCCCTCGGCGAGCATGACCGTTTCGCGCTGCGTCTTCTCGGCGCGCGTCGTGTCAGGCAGTATCACGACCGGGGCTTCCAGTCCCTTGGCGCCATGCACGGTCATCACGCGGATCAACTCGCCCGAGCTGTCAGACTGCCGCTTGATCTCGATATCTTCGGATTGAGCCATGGTCAGGAATGCCGTGAGGCTGGGGACAGCGTCGCTTTCGTACTTCAAAGCCTGGGTCAGAAGCTCGTCTATCCCGTCCTCGGCTTCAGGTCCAAGCCGCGCCAGCAGGCGCTTTCGCCCGCCGTGCCTTGTCAGGATAAGCTCCAGCAGTTCGTAGGGACGTAGAAAGTCTACCTGCCGCAGAAAGGCGTCCAGCATTTCGACCGTATCGGGAAAATCATCGCGCCTGTCGCGAAGCTCTGCCCAAAGGAAACGTTGCTTCCGGCCTTGCGCCAGTTCGTAGAGCTGTTTCTCGGACCAGCCGAACAGGGGTGAGCGCAAGGCGGCCGCCAGTGACAGGTCGTCTTCCTGAAGGGCGAGGAACGACAACAGAGCGAGCAGGTCCTTGACCGCAAGTTCGCCAGCAATGCGCAGTCTGTCGGCACCGGCCATGGGCAAGTCGCCCGCCTTGCAGGCGCGAATGATGTGATCGAACAGATCGCTCCGGCCCTGCACCAGGATCAGGATATCACCGGCCGTGATGGGTCTGGGATTGCCGTTCTTGTCAGGAATAGTCTCATATTCCAGCATATGCCGGATCGCCCTGGCGATCTCGTTCGCAAGTTGGTTCTTCGGATCGTTCGCCGCGACACGATCCACCGGATCATGCCATTCCGGCGGTTCATCCTGATCGTTTTTTGGTACCAGCGGCCAAAGATCGACGCGTCCGGCAAACTCCGGATGGAAGGCGCGGTGCTGAACTGTCTGTCCAAGTCCGAGGCCCGCGTCGCCCTCGAAGACGGTGTCGACGCTGGACAGGACCGCAGTCGAGGAACGGAAGGAATACTGCAACTCTCGCATCATCAGCCCGCCTGTCGACGCCATCCTGTCCGCGAAGGTCTCTGCCATCCGACCGAACACGCGCGCGTCGGCGCCCTGAAAACTGTAGATCGATTGCTTTCGGTCTCCGACGACGAAAAGGGTTCGACCTGATCTGACCCCGTCACCCGCGATGATCTCGGTAGCCAGAGCGTCTATCACTTTCCACTGTGCGGGTGAGGTGTCTTGCGCTTCGTCGACCAGAATATGCTCGATCCCGCCGTCAAGCCGGTACAACACCCATTGCAGGGAAGCAGACGTCAGAAGCGTCTGCGCCTTCTGGATGAGATCGTCGAAGTCGAGCGCGCCGCTGGCCAACTTGGCGGCCGCATACTTCGTCAGGAAAGCATTTGCGAAATCGTGCAGGGCGCTGGTTCCGGACGCCGCTTCAAGGGAAACCCGCAGACCGCGGGCCTCTCCGACTTGCGCCATGATCGCCTCGAAGCGCTCCGAATAAGGCTGGAACGGACCTTCCCTGAAGGCCTTTGTCGGGATCGTGCCGATCTTCGGAACGAAATCGCCCGCTTTCGTACCCGCTCCGCTCAGCAGGCAGTCCTCCAGCACCTGTAACGCCTGTCTGGAAAGTTCTGCGGGCAGGCCGCTCAGAGCGGCGGAAAGTTTCTGGTCGTTCGCACTTTGCGATGCACCGATCACGCCTCCTGCATGCCTCAAGAACGAAAGATCGCCTTCTTTCAGCGCCACGGCGAGAATTTTGCCGATTGTCTGGTCCAACGGCACACCAAGGTAGCGGAAGATCTCGGTGCGAGACATTTCCTTTTCAAAGGACTGTCGCTTTCGGGCGATATCAAGAGCCAGACCGACCAGCGTATCGCCGGAATGCAGCTGTGAAATCTGGGGAAGCGAGGGGTGGCCGGCCAGCGCCATCTGGTCGATCACCTGTTCGATAAGCGCCTTCTGTCCGGGCTCGTCAAGCTCCCGAAACTGCGGAGAGACGCCGGCTTCCAGCGGGAACTGGCGAAGGATCGATGAGCAGAAGGAGTGAATCGTCTGAATCTTCAGTCCGCCGGGCGTTTCGACGGCGCGGGCAAAAAGGGTACGTGCGCGCGACAGCGAACCGGGCCGCTCTTCGTTCAGTTCGGCCAGCGCTTTGTAAAGGCTGTCGTCGTCCAGCATCGCCCATTCGCCAAGACGCTTGAACAGGCGGTTCTGCATCTCGCTCGCCGCCGCCTTCGTGTAGGTCAGGCACAGGATATTCTGAGGGTCTGTCCCCCTTAACAGCAGGCGAGCGACGCGATCGGTGAGGACGCGGGTCTTGCCGGATCCCGCGTTCGCGGAAAGCCAGGTCGAGAACCGGGGATCGGCAGCCTGATTCTGGGAGTCCGTCGCATCGTTCGTCACGGCATCCGCTCCGGCACCGCGTCCTGCGTTTCATCCCACTCGCCAAACCTTGCAAGGTGATCGAAATCGCCCTCGAATCGCATCTTTTCCATCGCTCTGCGGGACGGATATCCTCTCAGCTCGGAATCAAAGGCTGTCAGAAGGTCAATCAGCCTTGCCCTGATGGTCGCCGTTCTGAAGTCAACTTCATCGGTTCCGATCATCT